>JBBILH010000018.1:0-47582 GCA_037445005.1 Nitrospira sp. | reverse complement strand
TCGTCTTCGACCTCGATCAACACGGCATTCCCCCGGTGCGAGGCATGCAGATACACAGTTCCAGCCGCAGGCTTCCCCTTGGTAACACGGACGGCAGCCGGTTCGATTCCGTGGTAGACGGCATTCCTGACCAGATGGACCAGCGGATCGACCAACCGCTCGACGACGCCGGTATCGACTTCCGTATGTTCACCCGACGTCACCAGCGTTACTTCCTTCCCGGTGGCACGCGCCATTTCACGAGTCGCGCGACGGAATCGTGTAAACGGCGTCCCGATCGGCACCATACGGGCGCGGGCGATTTCATCCCGCATCGCAAGAGTCAGTTGTTGCAACTGGCTCATGTCCTCGTGCGAACGCCGAATCGAGCCGCTCAATTGCGACATGGACTCAGAGATGTCCGCCGTCACCTCGCTGATACGACGGGCGAGAATGTTGAAATCGTCGTACTTGTCGAATTCGAGACTCCCGAAGTCGCTGAGTCCCGCGAATGCCGCCGCCGGATTGCTTCCGGTCTTCGCGGCATCAGGTGAGTGTCCTCCGGTCGGCAAAGTGAAAGTGTGTTTTTCCTCAAAAGACCTGACGGAGTCCGTGAGACGGACTTTGCACGCCAACACCTGCTGAGACAATTGCTCCAACACCCGCAGACGTTGCTCCAATCTGCCACGACCGATGACGAGCTCACCGACCAGGTTCAATAACCGCTCCAATCGATCGCGGCTGACCCGGATGACCTCGCGGTCCTCTGTCCCTCCATCTTTCCCCTTGGCATCCGTTGCGCGTCCCGCCTGCGCCTCATTCCGGTCTGATTCTTGACCGGCCGGCACGGCCGGAACAGTCTGCGGGGCCGTTGCCGGAGCCCCGCTCATTCTCGACTCCGGATGCTCCAGTTGTTTGAGCTCCGTCATCGCAGCCGTAAACCGTTGCCGGCTGGTTCCGACAAGCGTCGGATCACGGCGCATTAGAAGGCGCACAACATCGACCGCCCTAAGGAGCATATCCGCATGCCCCTGAAGAACCTTTACTCGGCCTTCCCTCACGGCTCCCATGAAGTCTTCAACGTGGTGGGTCAGGTCGCCGATTGATTGGAACCCGACGGTATAGGCGGAACCTTTGAGGGTATGGGCCGTACGAAACAGTTGATTGATCAAATCAGCATTCTGAGGTTCTTTCTCGAGACGGAGCAATTGCGCTTCCAACGACTCAAGATACTCTTGCGCCTCCGGCGCGAAGTAGGACAGCACCTCCGGATCGAGCTGCGGGATGAGATACTCGTCCGTCAGTTGCGGCATGGGGGACCCGATCTCTTCCACAACCGGCGACGCGGCAGCGACCGGCTCCATCACCGCTACCGCAGTCGCTACATGCCCGGGTGCCGCGGCGTGCGCAACCGACGGAACGGGTTCCGCTTTACTCAGCGCAGTGAGCGCCTGAACGACCTCGGGAACCGTACGTTGCAGCTGGGACAACTTACTCTCATCCCGTCGAAGCAGTTGGCGAATGACGTTCATCGCCTCTTCGATAGTGCCGAGCAAATGGTTCGACGCGCTCACTCGACCTTCGCGCACTGCAATCAAACAGTCTTCGACCGGATGGGCGACATCGCCGATGACAGTAAAGCCGATCGTGTGAGCCGACCCTTTCAATGTATGCGCGGTTCGGAAAAGCGCATGGATGGCTTCCGGATCATTCTGATTGGAGCGAAGCCTCTGAACGAGTGTGCCCATCGTCTGAAGATACTCATCCGCCTCAGGAGCGAAGTAAGACAGCACGTCGGCGTCGATAGTGGGGACCAGATACTGAACGGTCAGCGACTCCGACGGACCCCTGGATTCCGGCATGTCCTTCAATGATTCAGGAAATAGTCCGGCTACTTCCGCTTCCCAATGTTTACTGACGGCAAGATCTTCTTGGGCGCCCTGCTTGACGACCGCCAATTGGGACTGAAAGGCATCGACCATTCCGCGGAGTAAACCGACGGCCTTGGGCCACGACGCCGCTTCGATGACAGCGGCATGCTCGAGCGTATTTTCGAGCAAAGCCCCAAGCGTGGCCAGCCCGGTAAATCCGTAGATGCCTGCGGCACCTCGAACTTTATGAGCCCACACGTATTGGGATTGAAGATCCTCCGCGGAAGGCAATGCGTCTCCGGGAGGGTTGACCGCCGCGGACAATGCTGAAGCGGCTTCCGTCGCTTCCATGATGAAGATGTCAACCAGGGCTTGCCGGTCCAGTTCGGAACTCATTCCGATCCTTTCTCACCCGCAGCTTGGGAACTGACGCCCTTCTCTCCATCCGGGGAGGGTCCCTGTCCGCTACAAGGGACTGGACAGAAACCACCGCCGACGGGAGAACCCGTCTTAGAACTAGGCCAACTTGAATTGCGCCACCGACGCCGTCAGGCCGTCGGCAAGCTTAGCCATGTCTTCGACGGTCATGCGCGCAGCATCTGTGGCTTTTTGCGTCGCAACGGCGCCGCCGGTGAAATCCTTAATTGAACGGCCCACTTGGTCTGTCGAAGCCGTCTGACTCGCGGCGGAGCTGGCGATCGTTTGGGCGAGTTCCGCGGACCGCTGGGCGATTCCCGAAATCTCGTTGAACACCTCACCGGTACGAAGGGCGGAAGCGGACCCGGCTTCCACCGCCTGAGTCTCATGTTCCATCGCCACCACCGCATCCTGCGTTTCCGACTGAATCACTTTCACGAGGTCGGCAATTTCACGAGTCGCCTGTGTCGAGCTTTCGGCTAATTTTCTGACCTGGTCGGCGACGACGGCAAACCGGGCGCCCGCTTCTCCTGCGCCGGCGGCCTCGATGGCGGCGTTCAGCGCGAGCAGGTTGGTTTGATTGGCGATATCTCGAATCGTCGACACGATCTGGGAAATCTCCAACGACCGATCGCCCAGGGCCTTCACTTGCTTCGACATACGTTGCACCGCGGAACGGATGCTCTGCATATCCTCCACCGTTTCCTGCACCGCCACTCGACCCCGTTCCGTAGCTTGCAACACTTGCTTGGCCGACTCGGAAGATGCGCCGGCGGTTTCCGCGACCTGCCGCATTTGCGCCGCCAGCTGTTCAACGGCGCTCAGGGTCCTGACGGATTCATCGGCTTGATGTTTGGCGGTGCCCGCCATCTGTCCGGCGCTCTCCCGAAGCGTACCGGCCGATTTGTTCACGCGTTCGGCTGCCTCGCGCACCTGTTTAAGCAGTTGGCCGAATCGCGTGATCATGAGATTGAAGCCGTCGGCCAGGTTTCCGAACATATCGGCCGTCACCTCACCGCGCTTCGTTAAATCTCCCTTACCGACGTCGGACACCAGCACCAGGAAGTTCATCAGACGCTTTTGCATTTCGTTACGTTCGTCCTCCGACGTCACCAGGGCCGTAATACGGTCCAACATGGCGTTGAAGGAGGAGGCCATTTGTCCCAACTCGTCCTTTGAGGCGATTTTCGCGCGGGCCTGGTAATTGCCGCTTGCCGCCATCTGAGCGACGTTCGCGACTTGCCCAAGCCCGAGCGCGAGTTTGTGCGCCACCCAGTAACCTAGAGCCAAACCCAAAGCCACCGCGACGAGGCCGCCGACGATCAGCACGAATGTTCCGTTCCATGCGAGCGATTTCGCCTCTTCGTTCAGATCGTTTGAGATCGCCTGCATCGTCTTGATCTGTTCGGCGTGGCGGGTCGTGACGGCATCGTACGCCGGCGCAATACTTACCGTGAGCGCGAGCTGACCCAGTTCCCGCATCTGCTGGGCCTGAACCGCGGTCAACGTCTTGGATTCAAAGCTTTCCGCGATGGCCGACACGCCGGCTTCGGCTTGTGAGAAGAAGGCGGAGACGGCGGCCTTAAGATTGTTGAGTCCTTGGGCTTCATCCAGTCCTGAGTTTGAAACCCGTAATGGCTTGCCCGAATAACCGGCCAGGAGCTGATTGATCTGTAGCTTGTATGGGCTTAGCTTCCCGACGTCTACCTTGAAGTCCGCAGCGCGCGGCGCCTTTGCCAGGTCTTGCAATGTCGCGTGATATTTATTGACGTTGAACAGGATTTGATTGAAATCGATCAACGCGATCGTGTAATCCGCGTAGATCTCATCCGCCTGCTGACTAAGGCGCTTATTGGTCCACACGCCGAGCGAGGCCATGATCAAGATGATGACGCTGATCAAGCCGAATGTGGCCAGCAGTTTGGACTGTGTCTTCAAGTCTTCGAATCGTTGCATCATGCTGAGCCTTGCCATGAGACCCTCCTCCTTCTCTCTCCACGTACCTTGCGCTGTGTCAATCGGTGATTAGACGCGCTCCGGTCACCCTGCACGTTCAAAATGCGACAACACGACGGACGTTTCCAAAACTCCACGAAGCCGGTCTTCCAGCTTCACCACGGCCGACAAGAACGGATTGCCTCCTTGTCCTGTAGCGGCGGGAACGGGCATGAACTGGTCTTTCGGAATGTTACGGATTTCCGGAACGGTGTCCACCAGCACGGCGACTTGCCATGAGCCGTGCTTTAACACAACGGCATATCGCAGCGTCGCATCGGCGTTCAATCCGAACATCTGGCGTAAATCAAGCAGCGGGACAACAGTACCTCGTAAGTTCGTGACACCCACCAAACCGGCAGGCATCCCGGGCACCGGCGTGATGGTTTCAACGACGAACACTTCGCGGACGTTCTTCAGGTCGATCGTAAAGAGCTCCCCGCCCAACGTAATGACGGCCGCGCGGACGGTCGGCGAGCCGACAGACGGCGACGTGGCCGGTCCTGCTAAAGTCACATCAAGGGACCGAGCTTCCGTCACAGCCTTTGTGGGTTCTGCCGATGCCATATGGATCAGCCCAGCACTCGCTTGACGGCTGCGAGAAGATCTTCGCCTTTAAACGGCTTTACGACATGGGCATTGGCTCCCTGCTGTTGCCCCCAAAACTTGTCGCTTTCGTTCCCTTTTGACGTGCAAAGAATGATCGGAATGCTCTTTGTGCGATCATCATTCTTCAAGTCACGGCAGGCCTGGAAGCCGTTGCGACCCGGCATGACGACGTCCATAACGATCAAGTCCGGTTTCTCACTGACGACTTTTTCTTCCAGTTTATCGGTGTTCGGAAAAGAGACTACCGTGTGATTTGCGCCCTTCAAGAACCCTTCAATGACCTGCAGCTCAGCATACGAGTCATCCACAACTACGATCTTGCTCATCGTCACTTCTCCTTCCCGGTTATTGATTTAAGACCCGCCATTGACTGTCTTGTCCGTGCTACTTGAGCGGGAGCACTACGCTGATCGCCCCCGCGAGCTCTCCTTCCTTCCATCCTTCTTTCTTGTGACCCGATACGTCTCGCTCTCCCTTGGGAGCGCCATGGCAGCCGAGGCAGCTCGCTCCCGCATATTCAGGATCCATCATGCGAAGCACCGGTCGGCCGTCCAGCATGGTGTTCCGGACATAAGACTGTCCCTTCGGATGTCGAGGATCACTGAACATCCGCAACACCTCGGCCTCGAAATCATCCGGCTTGTTGGTAGGATTGCGATAATCGCTCCCCGTCAGCTTTAGGCGCACCCCGGACTTCTTATAGAAATATTCTCCCGTGCGTCGGGCGAACACCGCCGGAATAAACCCCTTGAACGAGATCCCCTGCTTGTTGATGATCGGCTGTGCTTCGTCGACGACTTCCTTTTCTGCCTGAATCAACGCCAGATATAGCCCGGCTTGCGGCACGACGTTCGGAATCCGTAAATCCACCTTCGTCTGTTTCTTGAAGCGTTCAATGACCTGCGAGGCCATATAGTCGCCGGTGAAACCCTTGTCGGCCTTCGAGGCATCATTAATATTGGCCATTTGTTCCGACACAACACCACGTCCGATCTTGACCAGTTCGATCAAATGCTCCGCCACTTCTGCTTCGTTTGCAGCCCGAGCCTGTACTCCACATAATGCTGTCGCCGCGGCTACCGTTCCCACTGCTATCCCTACCATTCGCATCAGTTTCATGCCGCCCCTCCTTGATTGGTCGCCTTCTTAGGTGTTCACCGAATTCGTCGAGCATGACGAACTCGGCATGACGGGAGAGCACTGTTCCCTCTACTACCGGTCCTCATGCGTGAGTGGTTCAGAAGTCCACAGCTTTGGCCGTTTGCGCAAAGACTGTGCTGGTTAACACCGGTTGGTTCATCACACGTTCAAAATATAGATTTGGCTTCCACAGTCAATGATTTCTAAAGTTTCTGCAGTTGTCGGGAGAATGAAGACTTTCAGCGGATTGCGCGTGAGTCTACAAATTGATGCGGTCATGGCAAACAATGGCCAAGACGCTGCAGATTGTGCCTACCACGGTACAGGGAATGAAGGGGGCTTACGCGTCGGGGTGTGAGTCTTCCGGCGGTGTGGGATTGAAGTCAAAGAAGAAATTCGAATAAGGTGTCCGCGTATGTTGAGTGAGGTAGCCTATTTCTCCGGTCACTTCATCTCTTCCTCATCTTCCTTCAAACTCGCCGTAGAACGCCTTGGTACAAGCGACGTTTATGCCATCGTGCCGACCGCTCCAGTCCGATCTGCACCGACCGAGCGACGAGGCGGCCGATCATGGATCCGATGGTCGTATGAGTTCCGCTGTATGAGAGTTTGAGCGATCCCGATTTCCGGCACGCAATCACAACGGCGTCCGTCCCGGTGCCGGTTGCAACGGCTCGCCCTGTCGCGCTCCGCACACGGCAATCACGCAATACGGCCGTCTTGCTCTCCGTCGCCACTTGAATCACCCCGACCATCGCCGCTCCCGACAGTTTCGCGTTGGTGACGAGAATAATATTGATTGTGCCTTGCCTTGATGCGGGCTTCGAAGCTGCGTTGTAGGCGGGAGGTTCTCCCGCCTTCACGGCGTTCGTTACCCCGACCGTGCAATAACATTTAACCCAGAGCTGTTCCTGCTTCTCCCGTAACACCACCAATTGCTTTATCGGAACCGCGGTCATCAGCCCCACGAACGGCTGAGTGGCGTTGATTCGCCTTCCCACTACTCCAAGGTAACGCGAGGGATCGCTCCACCGAATCTTCGCTGACGATACGGCAGAACTTTCTCCGGCGGGATTGGCCTGAACCTGATGGTTCAGAATGGAGCGGGCGATGGTCAGGCCGCCCCCCCGGGGACCGGATGAGAGCACACGATGCGCCGATCCCAACTCGATCAGCAGCGTATCTCTTACGATTCTGTGGCGAACAGGACGGAGCCTCATTCGCCTCCGTGTCTCTTCATGAGGCTAACCGCTTGATCGCCGAAACGAATCGATGGTTGTCGGCGCGCGATCGGATGGCGACTCGAATTGATCTTGGCGTCAAGCCAGGTACGTTTGAACAGTCTCTCACCAATATCCCTTCCCGGCGAAGCGATCGGATCATCGCAAACCTGATTGGTGCGCTGGCAAACTCCAGCAGAAGAAAGTTGCAGTGGGTTGGAAGCATCGTCACGCCTCTGACGCCGGACAATTGGCGCAGGAACAATTTACGAGCGTCAACCATATAAGTGAAACTCCGTTCGGCATGCTTACGATCGCGCAAAGCGGCCGCTGCCGCCGATTGCGCTGCGGAATTGACCGACCAAGCAGGGAGATGGCGCTGTAAGTCGGCTGTCACCTGTCGAGAAGCGACGGCATAGCCGACTCGGATACCCGGCAGGGCATAAAATTTGGTAAAACTTCTCAGTATGACCAATTGGGAACAGGCGGGCAGATGCTTGAGCATGGACTGTCCCGGGCAATACTCAATGAAGGTTTCATCTAGCACCAGCCAAACTCCGGCACGCATGACTGCATGAATAACCTCGGTCAATAGAGGGATGTCGCACACCTGCCCTGTGGGACTATTGGGGTTGCATAGAAATACCGTATCAATCGGCCGCCCCTTCCTCCTGCCCGCACGGATCGATCGGAGCACTTGCTCCAGCGGAGGGCGATAGTTCTCGGTCCTGCACGCATATAGGAAAGAGCACGCTCCTCCGGCCAGCTTGACCGAAGAAGCATAGGAAGAGAAGGTCGGCCCGACGATCAATGCGTGCCTGGTATTGAGCGCGCGAGGCAGGGCGTAAATCAGCTCGCTCGAACCATTCCCGACCGTGATGGAAGCCCTGGGCATGGAGAGGTGGGATGCCAAAGCGGTCTTCAGAGCGGCGCAGTCGGGATCCGGGTAATGGCCGATCAGCGCGATGGATTGCTTGAGCGCCCGAACAGCATGCGGGGATGGCCCCAGTGGATTGATGCTCGCACTGAAGTCGAGGAGTGAGTCGATCGACCTCTTCAACTCCCTCGCCGCGGCATATACATTGCCGCCGTGCTGGGCAGATACTTTCAAAGCCATAGATAGCCTGCTGCCGCCACAACCGCCATCCCATAGGCTACGGTCATCACCGTGCAAGCTTGGCGGATATGTCCCGCGGACAGATCGCGGCCTGCATTCCCGAGTCGAGGGCGCTCATGCGGTACTCCATCATAGCGGTTGATTCCCCCCAACTGAACGCCAAGCGCTCCCGCCATCGCCGCTTCAGGGCGACCGCCGTTCGGGCTCGGATGCTTGTGCCCATCCCGTAACAGTATGGCGGCGCTTCTCCCCATTGAAGTTGCATCTGGTCCGGCAAGACCTGCAGCCAAGACGATCAACCAGGCCGTAATCCTCGAGGGAACCCAATTCACTAGGTCGTCCAATCGAGCTGAGGCCCAACCGAACTCCCGATACCGATCATCTAAGTGGCCGACCATCGAATCGAGGGTACTAATAGCTTTGAATGCCACCGCGAGCGGAGGACCTCCTACCGCCAGATATAATAATGGAGCGACCACACCATCGGACGCGCTCTCGGCAATGGACTCAACGGTGGCCCTGACGATCTCCGGCTCAGACATTCCGCCGGTGTCACGTCCAACGATTCGACCGACGGACTCTCGAGCTTCCGATAATTGTCCTTCCAGTAAGGCCCGTGATACTCGTCCGACATGATCGACAAGATCCCGCCATGCCAATGCCGAGGCGGCCAGCCACAAACCGATCGCCCATCCCGCCCATTCATGAACGGCATAACCTATAGCGATCAGAACCCAGCTGACCACAGCGGCAACACAGGGAAGACCGGCCGCGAGAACAATGCCGGCCCAACGAAACGCGCGAGGATCGCGGCATTGAGCCCTCATCCGCCGTTCATACCAGGCAACTGCAGTCCCCATTAGACGAACCGGATGAGGCATCCAGCGCGGATCACCTATGAGGGCGTCGAGCGCGCAGGCGGATAGAAGACCGGCAGGACTCATGAATGGCGGCTCGACAAGGTAATCAGGAGGAGGAACAGGAGTTCGACGACTTCGTTGCCCGCTCCGATCGTATCTCCGGTAATACCGCCGAGCATCCGATCGAACCAGGAGGCTAAGCACCGGCTGACCCCAAAACTCGCGCACAAGATCGCCGCCGCGCCAAGCGCACCGAACATCCAGACCAGTACACAACAGATCGCCAACGTCGCTCCCATCACATGTTTCGCCGAAAGATGCGCAAGAAACGATCCGGCCAGCCCACCTTCCGCCCGCGCGTACCGGGCTCCGTAGGCTCCCGATACCATGGCCCACCGCCCCAATGCGGGAGCGCTGAACAGAGCCTGCCATCGGATCGCGTCCGGAAGCGACACAAACGCGGCGTAGCGGGCGATCAACGAAAGAAACAGGCCCGTCGCTCCGATGGCTCCAACCCGTGAATCCCGCATAATCGCCAGACGATCAGCGGGATTCCGGCCTCCGGCAAGTCCATCGATCGTATCAGCCAGTCCATCCTGATGCAGCCCGCGAGTCATCGCAATCAACAAAATGATCAGGAACACGGCTACGATTTCCCGAGGAAGCCAGTTTGCCAAGGCGTAGTCCGTGACCACCAGCAGTCCGCCCAAAACCGCACCGACGATCGGGTACCACGCCATGGAATCTGCCAGTTCCGCCGGAGACGGATCGTGATGAATCCGGCTTAACGGAACCGCCGTCAGAAACTGCCAGGCGATCAGAAAAGAACGTGTCATGAAATAAATGGATAGCGGGACAACAAGGTAACGGGTCAGCGAGTCGTCCCTTCCCTCCTCTGTCCCCTTACCCCTTCCGCTCCGATACGCCCGCTTCACCAAACGTCGCCATCTCATTTAAGATCTTAATCGCCGCCTGGACCAGACTCATCCCGAGGCACGCGCCGGTCCCCTCTCCGAGACGAAGATCCAGATCGAACAGTGGTTTCAATCCAAGATGCTCCAACACCGCCCGATGCCCCTTTTCGACGGACCGATGGGACGCGATCAGATAGCGACGGCAACGCGGTTCCAAACGGCAGGCGATCAAGGCGGCAGCCCCGGCGATAAATCCGTCCAAGACGACCGGTACTCGAGCGGCAGCGGCTCCGAGCATGAGCCCGGCCATTCCGGCAATTTCAAGCCCGCCGATTTTCGACAGCACGTCGAGGGGATTGCCGGCATCCGGGCGATGTCGATCCAGGGCTCGCTCGATCGCTTCGATTTTTCTTCTGCGTCCCTGCTCGTCGATCCCGGTGCCCAGACCGGTCACTTCCTGAACGTGCGAACCGGTCATCACCGCGGAAATTGCCGCACTCGACGTCGTATTCCCGATCCCCATCTCGCCGGTTCCGACCAATCCTACTCCTTCATGAATCGCCTCCGTGGCCAATGCGACTCCGATCAGGACGGCCTGCTCGGCCTGGGCCCGGCTCATAGCCGGCTGATGGACCATATTGTGAGTGCCCATCATGACTTTTCGGTCGATCAGACCGGTCATCGGCCCAAATACATGTGCCACCCCGATATCGACGACCCGGACCTCAACTCCCACATGTCGCGCCAGCACATTCACACCGGCCCCGCCGCGCAAGAAATTCAACACCATCTGCGCCGTGACATCCCGTGGATACGCGCTGACCCCTTCATCGACGACGCCGTGGTCCGCCGCAAACGTGAACACCGCGCTTCGGGGAACCGCCGGCTTCCGTTCTCCGGTGATCGCGCAATACTGCACGGCCAGTTCCTCAAGCCGCCCCAAACTGCCTTGAGGTTTCGTCAAACGATCCAGCCGACGCTTCGTCTCGATCTCCACCGTCTCGTCAATTTCACGAATTTGCGTCGCCACGTCGTTCAACGTCATCATGTCCTCTCATTTCAATTGAACGGAAAGACCGCTCACTACCAGGTAAGCTTCGTCCGCCTGCTCCGCGACAAGACGGTTTACCGCGCCGGCCATCTCCCGAAAGCGTCGCGACGGCGCATCGATGGGAACCAACCCCATGCCTAGCTCGTTTCCTACTACCACCACACGGGCCGCAATACGCTTGACGGCGGCCAGAAACGCGCGCATGTCCTGCAAAATCTGTTGCGCCACGCTCCCTCGCCCATAATGATTCGACAGCCACATGGTCAGACAATCGACCACGATGACGCGATATCCCTTCCCTTGTTTCTCGATCCATCCGGCCAGATCCAAGGGCACCTCGGCCGTTTCCCACGCCGACGATCGCGCCAGCCGGTGGCGGGCGATCTTGGCCGTCATTTCATCGTCCAATCCCTCTCCCGTCGCGACAAACGCGCGTCGGCTGGTCTTGCCTAGTCCCTTCATTGCAAGTCGAAGCGCGACGTCGCTCTTGCCGGAAGAGGCGCCGCCGACGACAAAGATCAATTTCGATCTTCGTTTCGGTCTCTTCATCACCGCATCCCCGCTTCCACCAACCGGTCGACCAAGGGCATCGAGAGATGTCGCTCGACCATATCGGCCAAACGATCCAATCGCGCGTCGAGAGACGCCGCCTGTGTCTCTGGAAGCGCCCCCCACCCTTTCGAAGCCCGCAGTCGATTCAGCCACCAGCGGCGAAATTCGGCCTGATCAAAGAGGCCATGAAGATACGTGCCGAAGACCCTTCCGCCCTGTAAAGAGACTCCTTCATCTCGGGTGTTCGACAAGTTATCAGTCATAATCTCAAGAAAAGGTTGAACGTGTTTATCGACCGAAGTCCGTCCCATCCTGACATGATATCCGGTGACCACAGCCCCACTCTCCACATGGCGCCCCGATATCGGCTGAACGATCTTCGGGAAGGCGAACGTGGTCTCAACCGGAAGCAGTGCCAGCCCGTCGATCTCGCATCGGTCCGATTCCACGCAATCCGGATCACGAATCACCCGACCGTCCCTCCTTCGCTCAAGACCTTCTGAGCAAAACGGTCAAACCCCCGTTCTCTGACAAAACGCAATGCCTGCATGGAATGTTTCGAGCCGGGGAAGATGACGGCGTCCAGGCTTCGCTCCGTCGGCTGCTTCAGCCGTAGCAGTTCTACATCCGGTTCCAAAACCAGCGGCTCAAAATCCGTAAAGTTGGAAATAGCCGGCACATCAACGACGCCGATGACGACACGGTCCCATCGAGCCGGACTTCGACACTGCCGACCGTCCCACCCCAACGAATCCTCTTCAGGAAGGTCCGCCTCGCCCCAATGAGGCAACACGCCGGCACAGGCCATTCCGGTTTCTCGGGAGACGCGAGCCAGCCCGGCATCAAGAAGCCCTGTTTCGCCTCGAAACTTGTTGATCACAAATGCTTTCAGATGACGACGATCCACTGGATCCAACAAGGCCCAGGTGCCGACCAGAGAGGCAAACACCCCTCCTCGCTCGACATCCCCGACCAGAATGACGGGAGCCTCGGCGTGCCGCGCCATTTGCATATTGACCACGTCGATATCGCGAAGATTGACCTCGGCCGGACTTCCGGCCCCTTCCAGCACGATCAGATCGAACTCCGCATTGAGGCGTGAAAAAGCCTCTTGCACACTCGCCCAATATTCCCGTCGTACCAGTCCGAAATCGTTCGCCGACAACGAGCCGGCCACTTCGCCTCCGACCACCAACTGCGCCGTCGTGTCGCTGGCCGGTTTAATGAGCACCGGATTGAAGTCCGCTCGCGGAGCCACACGGCATGCGGCGGCTTGCATCGCTTGCGCGCGACCGATCTCCTTCCCGTCCGGAGTGACGAAGGAATTGTTCGACATGTTCTGGGCTTTGAACGGCGCCACGCGAAGGCCCCGTCGCTGAAACACCCTGCAGAACGCCGCCGTGAGCACGGATTTTCCCACATGAGACGCCGTGCCTT
Source organism: Nitrospira sp. (assembly GCA_037445005.1). GTDB lineage: Bacteria > Nitrospirota > Nitrospiria > Nitrospirales > Nitrospiraceae > Nitrospira_C. The sequence continues at coordinate 34,420 of JBBILH010000018.1, read as the reverse complement.
GGATCATAAGAGTCTGCGCCGCCATCGCCGAGCGCCTCAGTCGGACTCCCCGGCGCTCCGCTCCCACAGAAACTCCGGTTCTCGCTGCGTCTTCGCGACCCAACGGGCCCAGACGAACAACGCATCGCTCAGCCTGTTCAAGAATTTGTTGATATGGGCGTCAACCGGTTCATTCCTCGTCAATCGAATACACACCCGCTCGGCTCTCCGGCAGATGGTGCGCGCCTGATGAAGCGTCGCCGCGACCTTTCCCCCGCCCGGCAAAATAAACTCTTTGAGCGGAGCGAGATCTTTCTGGCACCGGTCGATCGAGCGCTCGAGCCTCGTCACATCTCTCGCCTCGACCACCGGCATGTTTTTGAAGATCTGCCCGGGCGCCGTCGCCAAAATACTGCCGACATCGAACAATTTGTTCTGCACCCAGCGCAAATCATGCTCTAGCTGCGCTGCCGACACGGCTCCGGACTCCGCGTTCATTGCCCGCACGAGGCCAACCGAGGCGTTCAACTCGTCGACGGTACCGTAGGCCTCGACGCGGAGGTTGTCCTTCCAGACCCGTTGTCCTCCGGCCAGCCTGGTTTTACCGGCATCACCGGTTCGGGTGTAGACTTTCGTGATGCGCATGATTCCCCCATTAAGAAACAAGGTCAAGGTTCAGGCTGAGATCGAGTGAAAACACGATCCTCAGCCTCGACCTCAGTCTTGGCCTGCTTTCTCCTTCCCCACGATTCATAATGAACGAGCCGTTCAACGGGGACCCTGCTTCGCCATCCGACCGTTTCCAAGTCCGGCTTGGCGGCGAACTCAGAGACGTAGCCCAGACAGAGATAGGCCAGAACCTTGACCGATCTGGGAACGCCCAGGACCCGTTTCAGCGCTCCGTGGTCCAGGATACTGACCCATCCGACCCCGATGCCCTCGGCTCTCGCGGCGAGCCAAAGATTTTGGATCGCACAACACGTACTGTACAGATCCGTCTCGCGCACAGTGGAGCGACCCAGCACGTGCGGACCGCCGCGCTGACGGCTGCACGTCACACAGAGATTGACCGGCGCCTCCTCGATTCCTTCGAGCTTGAGGCTCCGATACAGGTGGGCTCTGGCTCCTCTGTACCTGCCCGCCGCTTCGATATTGGCTTCCTCAAACAAGTTTTTCACCGCGCGTTTGGTCACATCATCGCGGACGACGACAAAATCCCACGGCTGCATGAATCCGACCGAGCCGGCATGGTGCGCCGCCGTCAACAATCGTCTCAGAACCCGTTCTGAAATCGGCGCCGGAAGAAAATTGCGGCGCACATCGCGGCGTTCGAAAATCACCCGATAGACGGCCTCCCGCTCCGCATCCGAAAAACGCCCGTCGAGACGCATCATGGCTTCACACGCTCCCCGTCCGGCGATCGCCTGGCTGCAAGGGCGGCCCCAACTCACCGGCCCCGACTTTCCCCAAACAGACCGGACAGAGACAGTCCTTAAAATGTGCCTCTATCCAGTCCATCTGCGACTCCGTAATTCCCATTTCTCCGCACCAGCACTGGTATCCGACGCACTCGAACGGCCGGCCGCACGATTCGCAGGTCTTGCTAACCGGTGCCTTCATTGGTGGGCCTTACCTTCCGATGCGCTCAGTAGGTAAACTTCACGCCGCCGAAGACCGACCGGATCGGCGTGCCGAAGTACAGGATTTCTTCATACTTCTGATTCAGAAGATTCTCCACCCGTGCGAAGAGCTGCCATTGCCTGGTCATGTCGTAACTTCCCGACAGATTGACGACTCCGAACGAACCCTGCGTTTGCGACTTGGTGTTGGCCGTGTCGTTGTTTCTCGCGCCGACGAACCGATAATCCAGGTTGATACGCGCCGGATCGATCGGTTGATAACTCACGCCGACACTCGCCTGATCGAATGGCCAGCGAGGAAGTCTCGTATCCCCCGGACGCCCCGGAACGGCAAACCCCCGTGTCATCGTCATTGTGTATTGCCCTCGAAATTCCAACCCCTTCATCAGTTCGTAGGTGAAGCTGGTTTCCCATCCTTGCGTTTTCGCCGATGCGATATTGACGGGACAGAACCCGAACGTCACGGCTGGACAGACGGCGCTCGGGACGGATAGATTGGTGATTAAATTCTCGAATCGATTCCAGAAGTATCCGGCGCTGAGCTTGAGCTTTCCATTGAACAAGCTCTGGTCGATACCTACATCCGCGCTCTTGCTCTTTTCAGGCCGAAGATTGGGATTTCCGAAGCCCTGGAAAAACAGGTCGTTGAGGGAGGGAGCCTTGAACCCCGTTCCGTAACTGGCACGCAGTTTGGTGCCGCTTTCGCGGATGAGATACCCGCCCGTGAGACGGTAGGTTGTCGCGTCGCCGAACACGTTAAAACTGTCGTGGCGGACCCCTCCCGTGAGGAACAGTCGTTCAAAGAGATTCACCTGAGCTTGAGCAAACCCGGCATGCGACGCGATACGCTTGTTGGGGGTCGCATTGCCGTAGAATCCCGTGGCATCTCCGGTTTCCTCCCTAAATTGATAGCCGCCGGTCAGCAGCAGCTCTTTGAATACTTGAAAGTTGTGTTGCCATTCTAGTCGACGATTCAACGTCTCCAGATCGGTATTGAAAGGAAAGAAGCATTCGGACGTAAACGTGACGCAGTTCGGCGAAGGAGACACCGCTTCACCGGTGACGACGTTGCGCCCCGTGAGGCCGTTTCTTGCCAAGAGCCGTTCGTTCGCTTGGGCGACCGTGAGCTTCTGGGACCACCAGTTCGTGATCGGTTGCTCATAGCTGCCGCTCACGATCAGGTTCCGTTTCGTCTGTTTGGAACCGAAGTGATCGGTCGGATTGTTGTCGAACGCAAAATCATCGAAATGAAGATCCGAGTTCCACCACCGTGCATTGAACTCCAGCCGTCCGTTGTTCGGCAACGAGACGCCCACCCGCCCGGATCCCTGCCAATTGTGAAATCCGTCCCGCTCCGCCGCCCCTCGCCGATAATTCACCGAGGAGAAACTGCTGGTATCCCATCGGGACATCGAGAGGGAGTAATCGAAGATTCCGCTTGCCCCGGACACTTGTGCGCCTTCGCGGAGCGAGGCAAATGACCCGTACTCCGTGAACGCGCTGAACCTCGTTCGTCCGCTCCCTTTTTTCGTGATGATGTTGATCACCCCGCCCAGCGCATCGGATCCGTACAACATGCTTTGGGCGCCACGCAGAACTTCGATCCGGTCGATGTTGTCCGTCATCAGGCTGGAAAAGTCGAAGATGCCGTCGGTCGGGCTATTCACTATGGCTCCGTCGATCAGCACCATGGTATGGCGGGCAAAGGCTCCGCGCATCTTGACCGAGGCATTCGTGCCCGGACCGCCGCTGGATGAGGCGAAAATCCCTTCCGCCAGGCGCAACGCTTCGATGACCGTCTTTATCTTTTTCCGTTCCAGCTCGTCGCCGCTGATGACTTCGACCGCGCTGGTCACTTGCCCGATCGGAAGAGGAGTTTTAGTTGCGCTGACGATCACCTCCTGTGTTTCAATGACTTCGGAAGTCTCGACCATCGCAACATCCTGAGCTCTCACGGAAGGGATGGCGTCGAATAAACCGAAAACCAGGAGAAGCGCACCGCACTGAACCAACAGACAAGCCCGCACCATACAGAACCTCCCTTTGACTCGAAGGGTGTTGAGGTCCTCCGTCAGTTGGGTCTCCTGACTTGCGGATCGTCGCCTTCTTCCGCCTTCCCATCTGAAACGTGACACGCACCTCGTGAAGCGTATCTCGCCCAGAACTGAGACGCTTCACGCTTCACGCTTGTACGACAGTGGCTTAACTGGAAGAACGCTCCCCGCTTACAGTGGCGGTACCGTGATGGATTTGCACCATCTTCCCCGGCGCTGACGGTCGTTCCCTTGAAAATCCCTCCCACAAAACATTTGCGCACCCTCAGTCGTCACGCAGGAGAGGGGGTGCATCCTCTTCCTACAAAAAGCTCATTCGCTATGTCTCATAGCCTTGCTTTCGCTTCGACTCGTCGGATACATCGACCTTCTACCTGCGGCCAACGTTGCCGTCTGCGAGATCGGCATGGTCACCCGTGGCCGACCGGTCTGAGGATGCGCATCGACGATGACATCGCAGTCATAGACCAGCCGAAGCACATCCGGTCGAATCGTATCGGCCGGCGAGCCGATTCGGCAGAGCTTGCCCTCCTTCAACATTGCGACGCGGTCGCAATATTGGCTTGCGACGTTCAAGTCGTGCGACACCAGAACCACCGTCAATCGGCGCTCTGATCTCAGGCGAGCGATAAGCGAGCAGATGTCGAGTTGATGGTTCACATCAAGGAACGCCGTTGGTTCGTCCAGCAGGAGGATTTTGGGCTCCTGTGCTAAGGCCCTGGCGATCATGACTCGTTGGCGCTCGCCACCCGACAGGTCCGACACCAGTCGAGTCGCCAGCGACAACACGTCGGCCTCGACCATAGCCACTTGGACACAGTCGAGGTCCTCTGCGGTCTCATCTCCGATTCCCAGATTCCACCAATGAGACGTGCGGTGGGGAAAGCGTCCCATCATCACGGTCTCGGCCACCGTGAATGGAAACACCTGCGCATATTCCTGAGGGACCACGGCCATGAGCCGTGCGATTTCGGTTTGAGTCCGCTTTCCCAGAAGGAGACCACCTAGCCGGATGTCCCCACGAGCGGGAGGCAACAGCCCTGCCAGCACCTTCAGGAGGGTCGACTTTCCAGACCCATTCGGCCCGACGATGCCCAGGATTTCACCGAAGTTTACACAGAACGACAGATTCTCCAGCGTCCACATCCTCTCCTGCCCTTCCGAGGTGCGATAGCGGAACGACAGATCCTCTATCTGAAGGGCTGAGCCCTGCGATATCAGGCAAGAGGCAGCCGTTGCTGTTGTGCCGGCATTCATTTCAGAGCATCCGATCTTTTCGCCACAACAAGAGGTAGAGAAAGAAGGGGCCGCCGGCCAACGCCGTCACGATTCCGACCGGGATCTCCGCCGGCGCCATGATAGTACGGGCGATCGTATCGGCCACGGCCAGAAACATACCGCCGACCAGCAGCGACGCAGGCAGCAACAACCGATGGTCGGATCCGACCATGAACCGCACGGCATGGGGCACAACCATACCGACAAACCCGATCATGCCGCTTACCGACACGATCGCACCGGTCAACAGGGCCGTCAGCCCGAAGAGTTGTTTTTTCACTCCTTCGGTCTCCACACCCAGTGAGCGAGCGGTTTCCTCTCCGAGTGTGAGCACATTGAGGAGATGCGCGTTACGCATCAGCATGACAAGGGCCGCCACGAGGTAGAGGACGAACACAGCCAGCGCAGGATAACTTGGCGCAGTGAGCGATCCCATCAACCAGGCCATCAACCCTGCCGAACGGTTCGGTTCCATGATCGAGGTGATAAACATGATAAACGCGGTCAGAATGGCATTCAGGATCACCCCGGCCAACAGCAGGCTGTGAATCGGCAATCGTCCTTTCGATTGGGCCAAGCGATAGATGAGCAGGAGCGCGAACAGTCCTCCAGCAAATCCAAACAATGGGAGAGCCGGCAACAGAGCGAATGCGGCCCCGACGCCAAGGAGCAATCCCATCGACACTCCCAAGGCCGAGCCGCTCGAGACGCCCAGCACATACGGATCGGCCAATGGATTTCGTAGCAGGGCCTGAAGCGTCACCCCGACCGCCGCAAGGCCAGCTCCGACACAAAATCCCATCAAGACGCGAGGAAGCCTGATTTGAAGCATGATGGTTTCGGACGTGTCGAGGCCCGTACTATCGAAACGCAACACATGGGCCATCGCGCTCACGCCAGTGCGTACGTCGACGTATGTCGGGCCAAAGTGGACACACAGCAGGAAGACCCCGATACTCGCGCCGAGCAAGCTCCCGATAACCGTAGCCCACCGGTGCAATGTCAGGACCGCTCCGCTATTCGCCCAAGCCGGCACCCGATGTGACATCATCGTACTCGTCATCGGATCGCTCAATTTTCTACAAACTCATCAGGGTGCAAAATCTTGGCAAGTGCGGCAAGCCCTTTTCCGATGCGAGGCCCGGGTCGATTGAGCCAATCTGAAGAGATCCGGTGCAACCGGCCGCGTTTGACCGCCGACATTGTCGACCAGCGCCGCCATGCCTGCTGTTCTTCCTCGGAGATACCTTCTGACTTACCGACAGGAAACACCAGAACTTCCGGATCTTCCTGAAGCACGGCTTCGATGTTGAGGCGCGGATATGATCCTGCGCTACGGGCGGCGACGTTGGTCCCTCCGGCCATGCCGATCAGCTGGTGGATGAAACTTCCCGGACCGACCGTAATCAGCGGCTGGCTGTTCAAGACATAGAGGGTCCGTACGCGGGGTTTGTTCTGCACCCGCCGCGTAACCGCCGCCACCTGTTGCCTGAGATCCATCGCAAGAGCATCCGCTTGGGGCGAACGTCCGACGATGCGGCCGAGCGTTTGAATATGGACAAAGATTTCCTCGACATTCTTGTCCGATAAAATAAAAAGGGGAATCTTGAGTTGGTCGAGCTTTTCGATGGCGTCGGGTTTCACAAAATCCATCGGCGCAATCACAAGGTCAGGTTGAAGCGCGACCAGCGACTCCAGATTGGGATTAGAGTAGCCGATTTTCTGTTTAGCAGACACTTCCGGAGGGAAGTCGCAAAAGTCCGTGACGCCGACAACCTGCTCACCCGCTCCCACTGCGAACAGTATTTCCGTGATGCTCGGCGCCAGGGACACGATTCGTGCCGGAGACTTGGCGAAGTACACCCGACGGCCGGCGTCATCGACGTAGGCGTGTGCCGACACGTTGGCCATGAACGGCATACCCGTTAAGATTCCCTGCTGTCGGCGTTTCACGTGGGAAACCTCGTCATCCGCATGGGCGAGGGAAAAGGGGGAGAGCAACGCGGTGCCCGTCACCAGCACCGCGCTCGTCCAACGAGAAACCTTGCGACCAGAGATGGACAAATAAAAAATCCTCAAGGCCTGTTCGGATAGACCCTGAGGATTGCACCCGCTTCTTCATCCTCGCCTGTTCCCCAGCCCTCGAGGGAACGATGGTCAATGCTCCTGGCAGGTCTTCTGGCTCATGGTTCACCCTACTCCCCGAGCCTTCCCATCCGAATCGTGAAGCGTGGTTCGTCGTTCGTGAAGCGTCGTCGGAAACAAAGGTCTTACGAGATACGCTTCACGATCTATGATTCACGCCCACCGGACAGTGGCATTGCCGGGTTTCGTCCCCATTTACAGCGGCGGGACCGCGAGGGAATCGCACCCTCTTCCCTTATCCAGGCGTCACTATGTGGCGGCACTCTAGGAGAAGGGGACAAAACTTGTCAAGTTCAATATTGTGCGAGGCCAGGCTTTACCCTCTCATGGACATTCTCTTAATTAAGAATGATCGACGAAACTGCACTGAAACACTGGAAGAATTCCGCGTTCATTTTCGGCATAGGCCTTGCTCGACTTCTGCACCATTCGCAGGCGCATCGCCGACGCGCAGCGCAAACCCATGCAAAATCTACGTAAGACCCGATGAAATACTTCCTGATCGTAATCGCCGTTGTGTGGTGCCTATTTCAAGTTGTCGGTTTTCTCACTGAAGCCAACAACAGATCGAACATCGAGTCCCTAGAGCGGTTCGCAACGCCTCCTACCCACCGCCTCGCAGATCCGTATCGAAACGCGTACTTTTTCCTGCTCGGTTTCGGGTCCGCCCCCGCGCTGGATCCGTCCAAGGTGGGCTACGAGATGTGGGTCGAATCCGGCGAATCCACCCATGCCGATTTCTTCGATTATGAAAAGCCTGGTCGCTCAGAGTTGCGCATCCATCTTGCTCCCGACAGGATTCTACCCTTGTGGGATGCAGACGACCCTCTAGATGCGTTCCGCCGCAAGGACTCTCCCGTCCGCCCTCTTGCCGCGCGCCATCAGACGCTGCTCTCTCGCTATGATCGCTGTGTAGGCATGCCGTTCGAGGACTGGGGATACGGCCGTCGGGCCACGATCCGTTTCGTGGAGCCGTTTATTCTCCACAGGCTGTACATCGCCCAAGGATTTTCGCAAAACAGCGTGCTGGGGTTGGAGCGGTTGCACAAAGAACTGATTTTTTGGCGAACCGTCCTTCGTGAAGCCGCCACACCGGCGACCAAAATCATGGCCCAAGTCGTGATTCAAGACGACATTCGACTCGTATCGAAACTCTTATCGGGAAGATCCGTGGACAAGACCATGCTTTCCATGGGGCTCCAACTGACGTTGCCGCTGACACATTCCGAGTACTCCATTCGATGGCCTGTCCAGCACCAGGTATTCCTGGCACTTCGCAGCAAAGAATCTCGCATGGGAAGCGAAACCACACAGCCCGGCACAGATGAAGACCAGTGGGTACTGAAGATGGCCGGCTTGCCTGCTCATACTTACACCGGAATCGAACATCCGCAGTTCAAGAACTTGCCGATCCTCTCCATCGCCGGTCAACAGACAGGCGACTCGTACATTGCCTTTTATGAAGTCCTTATAAGGGCCGTCGGATCTGGACAGGGGATTCTTCCGCGCTTTCAGCATGTTGCCGGAACCATGAGGCGAGGAATGCTGGAAAGGTTGATACATCCGGTGCTACATGAACCCGAATGGGATCCGCTTGTCCACCTATTGATGGATACCGATGCTCGGCTCCGTCTTACATCTCTACAGATTCAATTGCGCAGGCAGATCGGCATGGCATCCATCCCCACCAGGCTGGCGGAGCTCGGGTCGCAATACTTCGATCCTTACACCGGCTTACCGATGCTCTGGAGCCCGACGCAGCAGCGGCTGTACAGTTTGGGAAAAGATCGGTTGGACGACGGCGGCGATCCTTCGTTCGACATCACGGTCCCGGCTGTGGTATCGACAAAATCGCAACTATCTCAACAGGCTTCCCACGATTCGGCAAGCTAGCCCCACTTCTCATCGCCCGGGTCGCCATTATAAGGGCCCGCCGTCAATTAGGCGGTGGAGACCGGAACCGGATTTTCAAGAACAGAATCGCGCACGTCAGGAGTATGGTGAAGCCGTTGGTGACGACGATCGGCCACGACTCCGTCGCAATTCCATAGCAGAGCCAGAGACCGACTCCTGTTGAGAAGATGGCGAGCATCCCCAATGACACATCCCCTGCCGATCTTGTCCTCCAAGTTTTCACCAATTGCGGCCAGAAGGCATAGGTCGTACAGGCGCCGGCGACGTACCCCAGCAAATCGATTCCCCTCATGATAATTCACCCTCAAACCTCTCGAATCCAATCCCAGGACCTGTTCGCGGCCCTCCGCTTGTTATTCTTACCGTCTTTGTGCTAGATTTTCGACCTTGATTTTTCATCGCTGGTGTCAACGAGAACAAGGAGACTTAAAGTGGCTTTCGCTTGCGACATTTGCTCAAAGAAACATCAGACTGGCCACAACGTCAGTCATGCCAACAATAAGACAAAGCGCACGTTTAATCCGAATCTTCAGCGGGTGCGTGCGATCGTGAACGGCTCCACAATGCGGATCAGAGTGTGCACCCGTTGCCTCAGAAGCGGCAAGGTTAGGAAAGCTGTTTAGGCAACGTCCCGCGATTTCTTCGCCCCACCTCACTGTCTGATCTCGGTTCATTCTGGACCTCCGCCTCCAGAGTGCTAACTCGTGGAGTCTATCGTCCCATGGGGGACAACTCCTTGTTAGAGACGGCGATCTTTGGGGTCGCAGTCGATGTACGTTCAGGCCATCGGAGGGACGATACAGGAGAGGCTGCGATGTTCTTGATAATAGCTGTCGAGCGATGGAGAGCCGCCTGAACGCACGAAATGTGGTTTGGAGCGGGCGATGGGATTTGAACCCACGACAACTAGCTTGGGAAGCTAGGACTCTACCACTGAGCTACGCCCGCTCACGCACGATTCGACGGAATCCTACGCTGGCACCGGTGCCAAGTCAAGAAACTAGGCCGCCGCTCCCTAAGGCTTAAGTTCGACAAGAGCGAACTTGCGGCGTCCGATTTTCAATCTGTAGGCACGGCCGACCACGAGAGACAATACCCCGTTCGCGTTCGTCTGCTTCTGCTCGTCTACTTCCAGCCCCCCCTGGATTATGAGTCGTCGAGCTTCGCTCTTGCTCGGCACCAGGCCGGTCTTGGCGACAAGATCGGCAAGACCGATGACACCGCCTTCTCTTAAATCCGAGGCATTCAGCATCAGCCTCGCATCCGGTTCGGCGGGAAACTCCCGCTCGGAGAACTTCTGTTGAAATCCGGCGCGAGCGGCCTTGGCCGCCTCTTCCCCATGATAACGCGCGACAAGGAGATGTGCCAGCGCCTGCTTAGCTTCCATCGGATGCAAGTCTTTCACTCGATCAAGATGTTCGGTCGTCAGCAATTCGTAGTACCGGAGCATCAATGTGTCGCTGATCGACATAACCTTACCGAACATGTCTCCGGCTGGATCTTCGAGGGCGATGTAGTTCCCTACGCTCTTGCTCATTTTCTTGACGCCATCCGTCCCTTCCAACAAGGGCATCGTCAGAACCACTTGGGGCTCTTGGCCAAAATCACGCTGCAGTTCACGCCCGACCAATAAGTTGAACTTCTGGTCGGTCCCGCCCAACTCTACATCGGCACTTAGCGCTACCGAATCGTATCCCTGCACGAGCGGATAAAGAAATTCGTGCACGCTGATCGGCTTCCGCTCTCGATATCGTTTGTCGAAATCGTCCCGTTCCATCATGCGCGCAACCCGATAGTGGGCGGCAAGGTGGATCAAGCCTTCCGCCGACATCGGTCCCATCCACCGGCTGTTGAACTCTATGATGGTTTTCTCCGGATGGAGGATCTTAAAAATCTGGCGCTGATAGGTCTTGGCGTTCTCTTGAACCTGTTCTTTGGTCAAGGCCTTCCTGGTTTCAGATACCCCGGTGGGATCACCGATCATGCCGGTGAAATCGCCGATTAAGAAAATCACTTGATGACCGAGGTCCTGAAAGTGCTTCAGCTTGTGAATCAACACCGTATGACCGAGGTGGAGGTCGGGGGCGGTCGGATCGAAACCCGCCTTGACCCGCAAAGGCTTCCCCTCTTTGATCGCGCGATTCAGTTTGGACTCAAGTTCGGCCTGGTGAATGACCTCGACGACGCCTCGCAGAATCAAGTCAAGTTGTCGGATCAACTCGCTCATATCGTCTTTTTCAACTCCCGGTGTCCAATGGCCGGCCGCGTTACGTACACCATCGGCCTAATCTTGTCGAATGTTTTCTTGCCGATTCCTTTTACGGCACGTAAGTCTTCGACTCGTTTAAACGGACCGGTCTCTACCCGATGGGCTACGATCCGTTCAGCCAAAACCGGACCGATGCCCGGCAGCGCTTCCAAATCCTGTTCCAGCGCTCGATTCAGATCGATCGCGGCTGCGGAGTGAGCGCTTGGGGAGGAGCGTCCGGGCAATGCCGCTGTTGGCCGAAACGCCGGTCTATCATCGCGCCCATTGTCCATCGAGGCGATGGTTTCGGAAGTGGCGACGTGTGGTGTGCCGGTTATCTGCGGACGATCGCCATCGTACGACTCCGGGACGGTCCACCCGATCCATAAGATGACCCCCATCGTCGATGCCAACATGCCCGATCTAATCAATAATGACCACACCCTCAGCCCACCCGCTTCTGCAAATGGTGAATGGCTCGCCCCTCGGCATCCTCTGCTGCTTCCATTAACCCCTCCGACATGGTCGGATGTGCATGAATGAGGTCGGCGACTTGCGCCACCGTCGCACCGACATGGATGGCAAGCGCGGCCTCATGGATAAGATCAGCCGCATGAGCGCCGATCATGTGGGCACCGAGTATGCGGTCGGAAGCGGCATCGACGACGAGCTTGCAGAAGCCCGTCGTCTCGCCGGTCGCTTGCGCTTTCCCTAAGGCCTGAAATCGGAACCGGCCTACTTTGACGCCGGCGGCCGGATCCTGACCCCTCACACGAGCACGATCACGCGCTTGAGCTTCCGTCAATCCGACCCTGCCTACTTCCGGCAACGTAAAGATTCCGGACGGAACGGCGTCGTAATCGATCTTGGCAGACCGCCCCATAATGTTCTCCACGGCCACCTTCCCCTGAGCCGACGCCACATGGGCCAACATCGCCTTCCCTACAACGTCGCCGATGGCGAAGATGCCGGGGACATTCGTCTCCATCTGATCGTTGACTAGAATCTCTCCGCGCCGTCCCAGGTGGACGCCCGCCCGTTCCAACCCGATCCCCCCGCTGTTGAATCCCCGACCCACTGATACCAACAGCTTTTCCGCCGTAACGCTGGTACCATCTTTCATACAGGCCGCGATTCCGGAGGCTCCTCGTTCAGTCTTGTCGATCGTGGTTGACGTCAGGACGGAAACTCCGCGTTTTTTTAATTCTCTGGTCATGGCCGCGGAGATTTCTTCATCCTCGATCGGAAGGAGCCGATCCATCAGTTCTACAATAGTAACGGCAGTTCCCAACCCGCTATAGAGGCAGCCAAACTCACACCCCTCAACCCCGCCACCGAGGATAAGCAGGCTCGCAGGAATCGTTTCAAGATCGAGTAACTGTCGGCTTGTTAGAATCGATTTGCCATCGATAGGAAACTGCGGAAGGTTCGGCCAGGATGAGCCGGTCGCAATGACCAGAGCGTCGGCCTGAACGAGCCTTTCTCCCCCGCCCTTTAGCGCAACCCGTAGAGTGCGATCGTCGTCGAGCACTCCGGTTCCTTCCACATGCTCGATATTCCATGCCTTGAATAGTGTGGCAATCCCCTTCACGAGCGTCGACACGACTTGATTCTTGCGCGCAACCATGCGGGACATATCGTACGAGACCGGACCGGGGACGACCAGACCGATCGCATCTGCTTTCTTCATCTTGTCGCCGAGTTCGACGACGGACAACAAGGCCTTGCTCGGGATACAGCCCCAGTTCAGGCACACGCCGCCGAGCGCCTGAGATTCGATGACCGTCACACGGGCTCCCAACTGGGCGGCCCGGATAGCGGCCACGTACCCGCCCGGACCGGCGCCCAGGATGGCGATATGGGTTTGAACTGGCATAGAGATGAATGAGGTTAGGACCGAGGTCTCGGACTGCAAGTTGAGGTTAGAGGCCGCCGGAGGCCAGCGGTTTGAGGGTGAACCTTAGCCTTGACCTTGACCTTTCTTCTGGCTGGCGAGAAAGGCTTCGTACTGGGCTCCGCTCATCAGTCTACCGACCTCTTCCGGTTCCGAGAGTTCGATCACGACCATCCAGCCCTTCCCATAAGGATCGCTGTTCACGACTTCCGGATGGTCTTTCAGGTCGCCGTTGACCTTGCTCACTGTTCCGCTGACCGGCGTGTAGATCGTGGAAGTGGTTTTGGTTGATTCCACCTCTCCAATTTGCTGACCTGCCTTGACCGGTTGGCCGGGTTTTGGCAGGTCGATGAACACGATGTCGCCTAACGCATCTTGAGCAAAATGACTGATGCCGATCGTCGCCTGATTGCCATCGATTCGCACCCACTCGTGCTCTTGGTGGTACCGAAGATCCCCAGGAATCATTTGTGCCTCTTTTGCCTCCCGTCAGCCTACAATGTCCATCCCTGAGAAAAAATACGCGATCTCGAACGTGGCTGTCTCCGGTGAGTCTGAACCGTGCACTGCGTTAAATTCTATGTTTGCCCCGTGAGCCTTCCGAATCGACCCGGCATCGGCTTTGGCCGGGTCCGTCGCCCCCATCAGTTCACGGTTCTTCTTGATGGCATTGTCGCCCTGCAAGACCAATACAACCGACGGACCCGACGACATGAAGGTGCAGAGGCTATCAAAGAAAGGTCTGGACTTGTGAACTGCATAGAACCCTTCGGCCACCGACTTTGACATCTGCATCAGCCTCAGGGCGACAGGCCTCAGCCCGGCCTTCTCATAGCGGTTGATGATGTCTCCAATGACGTTCTTTCTCACGGCATCCGGCTTGATTATGGCAAGCGTCCTCTCACTCATCTGGTAAACTTTTCCTCCAATGCTTGTGGTGAATCACACTGCGATTTGCGCGGGATATTATAGGGGCGCCCCGCCGGAGTTGCAAGGCGTTGAGAGCGTCAGGCGGAGAATTGCCGGGCCAGGTCGGAAGGCTTGAACACACCTCGCTCAGTCACAATTCCGGTAACGTACTCCGCCGGCGTGACATCGAACGCAGGATTATAGACCTGCACCCCTTGCGGGGCGATACGATGCCCACCGTGCATCGTCGTCACTTCGGCCGGGTTGCGCTCCTCGATGGGAATTTGAGCGCCGGACTTGGTTGCAAGGTCGATCGTCGAATAGGGTGCCGCGACATAGAACGGAATTCCGTGAGCTTTGGCCAAGACCGCCACTGAATAGGTGCCGATTTTATTTGCCACATCGCCGTTCGCTGCGATCCGATCCGCCCCGACAACGCAAACATGGATTTCACCTTGGCGCATGAGCGAACCGGCCATGTTATCCGTAATCAGGGTGACGGGTATCTTGTCTTCCATCAGCTCCCAGGCCGTCAGTCGCGCTCCTTGGAGCACAGGTCTGGTTTCATCGGCAATGACGCGGATCTTTTTCCCCTGCTCCCAGGCGGCGCGAATGACTCCGAGCGCCGTTCCATATCCGGCTGTGGCCAGTGCCCCTGCATTGCAATGAGTCAGAACGGTCTGGCCGTCCGAGATCAGCGCCGCTCCATGCCGTCCCATGGCTTTACACAAAGCGATATCTTCATCCAGGATGATTTGTGACTCCGAAAGCAGCACGGCCTGAATGGATGGAATCGGCAACGCCCGAGACTCGGCAAGTTTACGCTTCATCCGCTCAATCGCCCAAAACAGGTTGACGGCCGTCGGCCTTGTCGCGGCAAGCCGGTCGCAAATCTCTAAAACAGATTTCGAAAATGCGTGGTAGTCCTCCACCCGAAGCCCACCGGCACCGAGCGCAACTCCCATGGCCGCCGTCACGCCGATCGCCGGTGCGCCGCGGACCTTCAACTCGCGAATGGCCGAGGCCACCTCATCGACATTCCCACAATCCAGGAATTCGACCCGTTCAGGGAGCCGACTCTGATCGAGCAGACGTACTTTTCCGTGATGCCATGCGACAGTGGGAACCATTAAGGAGACTTGTAGCGGGATCGTCCGGATAGTGCAAGCCCCGTCTCGCCGGAGCCCCACGTCTTGACGCATGGGGCTCTGGTACCGCGTTGTGTGATGGGCTATGAGAGGAGGGTGCCCGAGAAATAACTTCGGAGAGAGAACCTTCAGCGGCTATTGACCCGTTTACCCATTGGAAAGAGGCTTACCGAACTCTGGTCCTGGTCCATTTTGCCAAGCTCTCTCTCGAGCATAGCCCTGATAAAGCCGCTCGTTGTATAGCCTTGCTGTTTGAGACCATCAAGCTGTTCTTTGAGCTCTATCGGTAATTGGATCACAATCCGTACCAGCTTCGACATGGCCGAACTCCTTGTTTAATCCGCCCACGATGATTCTCCGCGGGTGTGTGCACACGCTATGCCTTGACAGCATGGGTAGGCCTATCAAGAAAATTAAGGGCTTAGCCCTGAGTCCTTGGCAATGACGCAACTCTGCGCCCAGAAATCGTCTTCAATGAGGACTCAAGTGTACAGAGCAAGAGGAGCAAGTAATGCGTAACAATACCTATAAGTCACCAGGTCCGCACAAGCCACTGTTTCCACAGCTTAGCCCAGTTGGCCTGCTCACAGTCCCACACGCATGCCGGGAATACAGTCCGACGCAACTGCAATTCCCTGGTGCCTTGCATAGTGAAAAGTCCGTCCTCGCTTCCCGTCAACAAAATACCGCCGTCACGATCCGTGCGATAAAGCCGGACTCCACGCGCCACATAGGCGCGGACTACCTCTGGCGCCGGATGGCCGTAAGAATTGTAGCGTCCGACGGACACTACGGCTGCTTTTGGATCTAACGCGGCGATCCAATCCAAGTCCAGCGAACTTAGCGCTCCATGGTGAGGGACTTTAAGCACATCGGCAGGGGCTACGGTAGTTTCCCCAAGCAGCCGCGCTAAGGTCTCATGTTCCACATCGGCGGGAAACATCATGGAAAACTTGCCGCACGCCAGGCGCGCAACGATAGAGCGATTGTTCAAAGCGTGTCCATCTTTGCGAGGAGCATCAGTGGGCACGGCACGGCGGTCGCCTGCCGGGGGACTCAACACAAGTAGGCGACAGGACCCTGGAGCAAGAATTTCAACTCCTTCTTTTGCGGTTCGCTCAATGAGGCCTCTTTCGTCCAAGGCTCGCGCAAGCCGTCGATAAAATGCCTCTTCGCGGCGCTCATCGATTCCCCAGAACTCTCTGATATCGAAATGCTTCACGACCCAAGTCAGTCCGCCCACATGGTCCATCTGCGGATGGGTCGCGATAACATGGTCCAGCGTGCGAATTCCCCTGTTCCACAAATAGGGCCCGACCACGCCTCGTCCCATATCGAACCGCTCGAATGTCGCCCCGCCGTCAATCAATATGACCTTCCCGTCCGGCAGCTCAACAACGGCACTATCTCCTTGCCCCACGTCCAAAAAGGTGATTCGGAAATGCTTGCCGTCGATTCCTAACCGGGGCGACCAACACCACCAGAAGAGGATAAGTCCTACTCCTATTGCGGCGGTGTACCGTAACGGCTTGCATCCCTCACGCCACCATAGCAAACCCAATAAAAGGTAGAACATCGCCATGACGGGAACGGACGGTGAAGCCACATGCCATTCTCCGCCAGGAATCAAGGCCGCCCAGCCCAGTCCGATCGAGAAGGCTTGGATCATCTCTTGAAGAATCTCCGCCATCGGAATCGAAAGATCGCCGCTCAGCACTGGCCAGATTCCGGCCATCAGGCCCATCGGGACAAGCAGGAACCCCATCACGGGCACGGCAAGCACGTTGGTGAAGACCCCCAGCCATTGAATCTGATTGAAATAGAATGCAATCAGCGGCATTGTCACCACCGTCACTGCCCCGCTTAATAGCATCGCCTCCTTCCCCCACCGAAGTCCCGTCACTATGTAACCATGTTCTAGATGCGGCTTTTCTGGCATGTTTCCAGGAAAGTTAAATAATCGAGCAATTGCAAACACGGAAACAAACGAGAGTTGGAATGAGATATCGTACATCGCTTGAGGATCGTGCAGCAGAATGATCATCGCTGCTAGAGCCACGGCATGAGCCACCCGATGCTCATATCCCAGCCACCGGGCCATCAACGCCAGAAGAATCATGAGCAGCGAGCGTACCGTCGCCAATTCCGCCCCTGCGATGAAGGCATATGCGGTAACAGGGATCACAGTCAGACAGGCGGCGATGCGACTCGGAGTCTGAAACCTCGAAGTGTTCAACAGCCATATCGCCGGCAAGCGAAGCAGGATACCTCTCGTAACGAAGAACACAAGTATCGCCACAAAACCAAGGTGGCTACCGGAAATCGATAAGAGGTGAACCGTGCCGGTCACCATGAACTGGTCGCGAAGATCTTGCTCCAGATAGCTCCGGTCTCCTAGGACCGTGCCCAAGTAGATTCCCAACGAGGGCTGCGAGAAGCTCTGAACGGCCGCCAGGCGAATCCTGCCTCTCCAGCGGTCTACGAGACTCAACCACCACCACCATCGATCATCCAAGCCGGACTGGACCAACACAACGCTATCGGCCCCGGAAACCGTGGCAACGGCTTCGATGCCTTGTCGTTCCGTATACGCGGCGTAATCGAACCCGCTCGGATTCATTGAACCGTTCGGATTACGCAGCTTGGCGTGAAAGCGAATCCGGTCTCTTTGAAACACCAACCGGTCGGGCGAACGCCATGTAAGACGTATCCGTTCAGGCAGGACTTCCTCCGTCGACCTGGGTTCAGGCTCGACAATTAGCGTTAATCGATCGGGGCCTTGTTGGACGGGAGAGACGATGCGCGCGATAATTTCTCGTGCCGTCTCGACTCGGCGATCGTCGAACCGTCCATGGACCGTCGACCGCTCCCCCATAACAAACCAGACGAGCATGCCGACCAGTAGAACGCCTACCCATCCCGTGACCAGTCTTGGCTGGATATCGTAGCAGCGTTCAAGAGCAACGGTACCGAAAAGCATCAAGAGCAGGAGCAAGGAGGTGCTGACGGGGAAAAAAGGGAAGAACGATCCGAGCGCAAGTCCGACGATGAATGCTCCGGTCAAAGACGGCAGCATGGCGTCCTCCGATATCGGAAGAGAGCACAGCCTCGTCAGCGCCGTTGTCGGATTATGCAGTGTCCGGTGGGAATCGCACGCTGTGGCGTACCGATGGAGGCGTCCGCCCCACGCTACATGATCTCGATGAACGAGCCGCGGAAATGAGTCCTACCCGAGATGTTTCGTGACGACCTGCGCAAGCCGGTCGGCTTCTTCCCGGATGATAGCCTCCCGCTCGCCTTCGACCATTATTCGCAAGAGCGGTTCAGTCCCGGAGTACCGAACCAACACCCTGCCGCTTCCATTAAGACGCCGCTCACTCGCCTCAATTGCGTCCTGAAGATCGGGAACTTTGTCGAGTTCGGGTTTCTTGGACACTTTCACGTTCAGTAGGATCTGAGGAACCGCCTTCATAACCTTGGTAAGCTCGGACAGAGGCTTTGCCGTTCTTTTCATCAGAGACAAGACCTGCAACGCGGAAATCAGTCCGTCACCGGTCGTGTTATGGTCGAGAAAGATAAAGTGCCCCGACTGTTCTCCGCCGAAGTTGTACCCGTCAGCGATCATCCGCTCCAAGAGATAGCGATCCCCAACCGCCGTCCTGACCAGCCTAATCCCCGCCTGGTTCATGGCCAGTTCCAATCCGAAGTTGCTCATCACGGTCCCGACAATCGTTTCCTTGGCCAACTGGCCGCTGCGATGCAGATCGAGTGCCATGGCCGCCATGATGTGATCCCCGTCCACGACCTTTCCCTGCTCACACACAAAAATGGCCCGGTCGGCGTCGCCGTCGAGTGCAATCCCGATGTCTGCGCCCTGCTCCAACACGGTCTTCCTCAACAATTCAGGATGAACAGCCCCGCATCCCGCGTTGATGTTCATACCGTCCGGCTTATTACCGATCACTTCGATTTTTGCGCCGAGCTCCCGTAGCACGGTCGGCGCGACGCTATAGGCTGCCCCGTTGGCGCAATCCACCACCAGTTTGATTCCTTGAAAGTCGAGATTTTTCGGAAGCAGTTGCTTGACGAACTCGATATACCGTCCTGCCGCATCGTCGATCCGATAGGCTTTACCGATGGCATCGGCCGTCGGGCGAAGGTGGGCGATCTCCTTGGAGACGATCAACTCTTCGATCCTCGCCTCCAATTCGTCCGGCAACTTCAGCCCTTCGCTGGAGAAGAATTTTATTCCGTTGTCCTGGTATGGGTTATGGGAAGCGGAGATCATGACCCCGGCGTCGGCCCGCAAGCTTCTCGTCAAGAATGCGATCGCCGGCGTCGGCATCGGGCCGACCAGCAATACGTCGACTCCCATGGAACAGATTCCTGATGTCAGAGCCGACTCGAGCATGTAGCCCGACACACGGGTATCCTTGCCGATGACGATTTGGTGGCGGCCGGCGCGACGCATGAATAGGTGTGCCGCAGCACGCCCGAGTTGCATGGCCGTTTCACTGGTCATCGGTTCCAGATTGGCGACCCCACGAACTCCGTCTGTTCCGAACAGTTTACGCATGTTGCTCCCGTAACGAGGTGTGTCTTCGCCCGGCGATGGCCGACGCCACCATCACCACATCGCGCATTTCTCGAATGTCGTGCACGCGAATGATTGCCGCGCCCCGCTCCACCGCCAAAGCCACCGCCGAGGCGGTGCCCCACAACCGATCCTTTACCGGACGACCTGTAATCTCCCCGAGAAAACTCTTCCTTGACGGTCCGACAAGGAGAGGACGCCCAAACTTGATGAAAGCGTCAAGTCGATCCAGCAAATCCAAGTTGTTCGAGAGCAGCTTACCAAAACCGATGCCCGGATCAAGGATGATCCGACTTCTGGCTACTCCCCGTTCGAGCGCCACTTGGAGACGGTCCGAAAAGAAGCTCGCTACCTCCTCCACCACATCGCCGTAGAAAGGAGCCCGTTGCATGGTTTGCGGAGTGCCCTGCATATGCATGAGTACCAACCCCGCACCCGCTTGCGCCACGACATCCACCATCCGGTCATCCCCACGTAGGCCGGTTATATCGTTGACGATGCTCGCCCCCGCGTCGAGTGCTGCCCGCGCCACCGCCGCCTTGGCCGTATCGACGGACAAAGGAACGCGTACGGCTTTTGCCACCGCCGTAATGACCGGGATCACCCGGCGGAGCTCCTCCGATTCCTCTACCGGCGGCGCGCCCGGCCTCGATGACTCTCCTCCGATATCCAACAGGTCAGCACCTTCCTCGACAAGCCTGACGGCATGGGCAACAGCTACATCAGTCTCATGCCAGCGACCACCGTCGAAAAATGAGTCCGGAGTGACGTTCACGATTCCCATCAGAAACGGACGCTCTCCCCATCGCAAATGGTGATGCTTTGCCTGAAGTTCCATGCTATCCCGCTCTAAGCTCTAGGAATGTGAAATAGTCGTGTCGGCCGGAGACCTGTTCCCATCGACCGATCAACGACACATGGTCGAAAGCTCGCCCTTTGTGCGATGTAAATGAAGCGGCGGCAGCGTCCCCTATGAGACTCCCTCCGCCATCTCCTGTTCCCTTTGCTCCAGTGCCCCTGGAATGAGGGAAAAAGTCCGGCAGAGCTTCAGGCAGGAACCGTTTGGGAAGTGGCTTGCATGAGAATCTGGTCGATTTCAGGCGCATCCAGCACCTCTTTTTCCAAGAGTGCCTCCGCCAACGCCTTCAGACTCGTCATATGTTCCGTCAACAACCGTTTGGCGCGCTCGTAATTCTCGGTGACGAGCCGCTTGATTTCGAGATCGATCTCGAGGGCAACCTGGTCGCTGAAGTCGCGCTTGGTGGTCAGTTCCCTCCCCAAGAAAATCTCTTCTTCCTTCCGGCCGAATGTGAGGGGCCCGAGCTTCTCGCTCATGCCCCACTCGCAGACCATCTTTCTCGCCAAGTCGGTGGCCCGCTCAATGTCGTTGCCGGCACCGGTCGTGATGTGCTTGAGAATGAGTTCTTCGGCAACCCGTCCCCCCATGAGAATGGCCAAGTTGTTGTACAAGAATTCCTTGGAGTAGTTGTGTCGATCATCCGTCGGCAGCTGCATCGTAACACCCAACGCCCGACCACGAGGAATAATCGTTACCTTGTGGACCGGGTCGGTTCCTGGAAGCAACTTTGCCATCAAAGCGTGGCCGGCCTCGTGATACGCGGTCGTGCGCTTCTCCTCGTCACTGAGGATCATGCTCTTCCGCTCAGCCCCCATCAGAACCTTATCTTTAGCCATCTCGAAATCAACGGTCGCGACTTCCTTCTTGTTTTGGCGGGCCGCCCATAACGCCGCTTCGTTGACGAGATTCTCCAAGTCTGCTCCGGAAAATCCGGGGGTTCCGCGCGCGATCTTTTCCAACTCAACATCCTGTGCGATCGGAACCTTCTTCGTATGGACCTTGAGAATCTCCGACCGCCCCCTGAGGTCAGGCCGATTGACAACGACCTGCCGGTCAAAACGGCCAGGCCGTAGCAAGGCGGGGTCCAGCACGTCCGGGCGATTAGTCGCCGCAATGAGAATGACGCCTTCCGTGGTATCGAACCCGTCCATTTCAACGAGCAACTGATTCAGCGTCTGTTCGCGCTCATCGTGCCCTCCACCGAGACCGGCGCCCCGGAGACGCCCGACCGCGTCGATCTCATCGATAAAAATGATGCAGGGCGCGTGCTTCTTCCCCTGTTCAAAGAGATCGCGCACGCGCGACGCGCCGACCCCCACGAACATCTCAACGAAGTCCGAGCCGCTGATACTGAAGAAGGGAACGCCGGCTTCACCCGCGATCGCCTTGGCCAGAAGGGTCTTCCCCGTTCCCGGAGGTCCCACGATCAAAACGCCCTTGGGAATGCGCCCTCCGAGTTTTTGAAACTTTCTGGGATCCTTCAGAAACTCGATGATTTCAAGCACTTCTTCCTTGGCTTCATCGATGCCGGCAACGTCCGAGAATGTGACCTTCTTTCGCTCTTCAGTCAACATCCTGGCCCGGCTTTTTCCAAAGGAGAGCGCTTTGTTACCGCCGATCTGCATCTGGCGCATTAAAAAGAACCAGAGACCGAGAAACAGAACAAACGGTCCCCACGTCACAAGAAACGTGATGTACCAGGGGCTCTCATCCGGCGGCTTGGCCTCGATCTGAACCCCTTTCTCGCGCAATACTTTCACAAAGTCAGGATATTCAGCCGTAAAGGTTCGAATCCTCGTTTTGTCCTTTAGGACGGCGCTGACATGATTCGATTTAATGATGACTTTTTCAATATCGCCTTTGTCGAGCTTGGCCATGAAATCGCTGAAAATAACCTCTTCTTCCGGCGCGTGGGTCGGCACGCTGAACAAGTTGAACAGCAGAATCATGAAGAGGCCGACAACGACCCAGAAGAGTAGATTCTTTGCCCTGGAATTCATCCAGATCTCCTTATGGGTGGCACCGACAACTGGCGAGCAAAACCGCGAACTTGTGAGATGTTACCACAGGGCGGACAAAAGTGACAACCACATCGGGCACTTCTTACTCCTGATTGCCCTCCATATCCAATACGGCGAGATACGGCAAATTCCGGTACTTTTGCTGATAGTCCAGCCCGTACCCCACGACATATCTGTCGGGAATCTCAAAGCCGACATAATCGAGCGTCACATCCACCGTCCGCCGTTTAGGCTTGCTCAGAAGTGTGCAAATCTTGATTGATCGAGGCCTCTTCTTCGCCAGAGTCTTGAGCATGAAGTTGGCTGTAAGCCCGGAATCCACGATATCTTCGACCAACAGCACATCTTTGCCCTTAATGTCTTCGGTCAACTCCGTCACCATCTTGACCTTGCCGGAGGTCTTGGCGGCCGATCCATAGCTGGTCACCACGAGAAAATCCACGCGCATCGGGATCCGAATGGCTCTAGCCAAATCCGCATAGAACGCGTAGGCGCCTTTAAGAACGCCGATCAACACGAAGTCCTTACCTGCATAGTCGGACGTAATCTGTTTTCCCAGTTCTTTGATGCGCGTCCGCATTTCTTCTTGCGTGACAATCGGCCGACCAAAAATTCGTTCCATCCTAACGCGCTCCTTCTACTGGGGTGTCCTCGTTCATCGTCACGACCAAATACCGTTCGGTGTTCGGACGAACGAGAAATCGGTCGTCTTGTCTGATTCCGGCAACCCACAAGATGCCCGCAGAGCAAGAAAGTACCGGGACCTCCATCCGCCGAGACCCGGCAATCTTCAAATCAGTGAACAAATCCTGGAGCTTCTTTCGCTTGCCGCCCATCCCAGACGGATAGAATCGGTCACCAGCTCGCCAGTTCCTCAGTGTTAGCGGCCCCTCTACAAGATCCGCATCAAACAGGGCTTGCAAGGACGACCGCCGATTCATGAAAAAATCCGCGTGTTGACGATTGACGACTTGTACCTGAATCCGCCGGCCGGTTCCACCCCATTTCACCGTCGAAGGGGCGGCCGTCGACACAGCAATCACGGTGTCCGGCACCTTGCCCCCTGGAACGATCTGGTTGAGCAGACTCGGCGTCAACTGAAGCCACCTGCCGACGCGCCGAATGGTCACCCGGCGAAGGGCCAGACAGGCTTCCGAGGAGCCGCCGAGGATGAGTCTTCTGACGCCCTCCACAAGACGGGCGCCGGCCGCGCGCCCCTCCGGTTCGTACAAACGCAGAAGGCGCCTAATGACGCGGCGCTGTAACGCCACAGGCAGCAAAGAACACTTCCTCCGATCGACGCGACTTCTCCCATCCTCCTCAAGCTTGACCAGTGAAGGCCAATGCTCCTCGACCATCTGTTCCAGGCATTCATCATCGGCCCGCAGAAGGTTCGCCTGGTTTTGCAGCGTGCGAAGAGCGGCTGGTGCAAGCCTTGTGATTACCGGGACCAATTCACTTCTGATGCGATTTCTGAGGTATCGAGAGGAATCGTTGCTGGAATCTCGGCGGTAGCAGAGCCCCTCTCGATCGAGAAAGCCGAGGATTTCTTTTCTCGTTGCGGACAACAAGGGGCGGACGATCGTCCCTTCACGGACATACGGCATGCCTGCCAGGCCGCTGAGTCCCGATCCCCGCATCATCCACATCAGGATGGTTTCGGCCTGATCGTCGGCGGTGTGACCGACCGCAATTCGGTCGGCGCCGATCTCCCGGGCCACCTCTTTCATTAAAGCATAGCGAACGTCCCGTGCGAGCGCCTGGATAGATGACCGCCCCCGCCGTTTCTCAGGAGCCGGACGGCGGATGATCAGGGGAACTCCCCATTCCCGACACAGATCCGCCACGAACGCCTCATCGCCGTCGGACTCCTCTCCCCGAAACCTGTAGTTGACGTGCACCACCGTGAGAGCAAGACGCCAGGCCGGAGCCAAGCGCACCAACAGCGCCAGCAGCGCGGTCGAATCCGGGCCTCCGGAAACCCCCACCAGCAGGTGTTGGCCCGGCTCAAAGAGCCGTTGATGACGCGCCGTCCGCATCAGATGTTTCAAGAGGACAGGACGGAGACTTCTGGCTGCATGGATCACCATCATCACGTAGACTCCCGACCCGCTTCGGACAGACAGACTCTTGCCCGATCAACGTCCCGGGCAATTTGAACGGAAAGAGCCTCCGCGGAAGAGAAGGTTAGATCGCCTCGCAACCGGTCGACGAACAGTACGGTCATGTCCTGCCCGTATATTTCCTCCCGTTCATCCAACAGATTCACCTCGATAAGCCGCTCTCCCGCGCCGAATGTCGGCCTTGTACCGATGTAGGCAACGGCGTCACGCGATCGTCCTCCATACCGTGCTCGGGCCGCATAGACACCGTCCGGAGGAATCACGCGCAGCGGAGGGATTGTCAGATTGGCCGTGGGCCAGCCTAATTCCCGCCCTACTTGCTTCCCCTTGATCACCGGGCCCTGAATCCCATACGACCGTCCCAGCAGCTGCGCCGCCGCTTTGACATCCCCGGATTGGATCAGTCGGCGAATCCTCGTCGAACTGACGACCTGTCCTTCGTAGATAACCGGCGGCATGGGGTGGACGGTGAACCCTAATTGTTCCCCGAAACGAATGAGATCCGTGATGCGCCCGGCTCGCCCTTTTCCAAACGCGAAATGTTCTCCGACGAACAGCTCGGCCAACCGCAGTTGGCGGTGCAGTACGGCTTCCGCGAACTCTCGAGGCGTCATTGAGGCAAGCGCCGGCGTGAAGTCCAAAAAGACGACCTCGTCGATCCCGGCTTCTTCGAAACATGCCAGTTTCTCCTCTGGACTCGTCAGAAACCGAAGGTCGATCTCAGGTGCAAGAATCTTGACCGGATGAGGATCAAACGTCAGAACAAGAGCGGTCCCCTTGGCCTGGCGGGCCGTATCAACGACTTTAAGCAACAAGGCCCGGTGGCCTCGATGGTGGCCGTCGAAATTTCCGATCGTCGCGACTGGATAGGGTCGGGGCCTCGCATTGGACAACCCGCGGGTCACCGTCAACATCGTTCTCAATGAAGCAGGCGCGCAGCGTCTTTAGCGAAGTATGTGAGAATAAGATCGGCCCCGGCTCGTTTGATGGCCAAGAGCGATTCCATCATAGCCTTGGTTTCGTCGATCCACCCTGCTTTCCCCGCGGCCATGACCATGCTGTACTCGCCGCTGACCTGATAGGCCGCCACCGGCAGCAACGTCTGGGCCCGTGCGGCGGCGATAACGTCGAGGTATGGAAGAGCCGGCTTTACCATGACGATATCCGCCCCCTCTTCGATGTCGAGGGCGATTTCGCGCAGGGCCTCGCGACGATTTGCCGCATCCATCTGATAGGATTGGCGGTCTCCGAACTGGGGAGCGGACCCGGCCGCATCCCGAAACGGAGCGTAGAAACAAGAGGCGAATTTCGCGGCGTACGCCATGATCGGCAACTCAGGAAATCCGGCCTGATCCAGTTCGGCACGAATTGCGGCGACCCGGCCGTCCATCATATCCGACGGGGCGACGATGTCGGCTCCGGCCTGCGCATGGGTCCTGGCCATAGTCCGAAGACAGTCCAAGGTCTCGTCGTTCAAAACCTTGCCGTCTTTGACGATACCGCAATGGCCGTGAGTCGTGTATTCATCGATACACACATCGGTCACGACCATCAGGCCGGGCACATGATCTTTCACCGCCTTAATCGCCCGCTGCACCACGCCGTTTGGGTCATACCCGGAACTTCCCCGCTCATCTTTCTTGTCGGGGATACCGAACAGGATGACCGCAGGAATACCCAGGCCGGCCACCTCACCCGCTTCTTTGACGAGCAGATCAATCGACAGCCGATATTGCCCGGGCATCGAGGCGATTTCCTGCCGTCGATCTTTCCCTTCCGTCACGAAGATCGGATAGATGAAGTCAGACGGAGCGAGGCGTGTTTCCCTCACCATGCGGCGCAATCCTTCATGCTGCCGCAGCCGCCTGAGCCGCTGAATGGGAAACGCCATGCGCTACTTCCTCGGCAAGTTCGTCAAAAACACGACCAGATCTCTGACCGAGATGACGCCCACTAATTTTCCTTCCCGCGTCACGCCGAGATGCCGAACATGGGCCTGAGCCATCAGGTCGTTGGCGTCCAACAACGTCTTGTTCTCTTCAATCGTCAGAATCGGCGCCGACATGATTTGCTCGACGGTCGTTTTCGTTGGATCACTGCCGCCCGCCACGACCCGCCGCATCATGTCCGTGTCGGTCAAGATGCCGATTATTTCCTTATCATTGGTCACGAACAGGCTGCCGATTCCGCGGTCCCGCATAATACGGGCCGCGGTTTGGGCATCGGTATCCCGCGCGACCGTAACGAATTTCTCCCTGGGAATCATGAACGATTTGACTGGAACCATGCTGAAACCTCCCTTAGCTTATCGTCGTCCTTGGCAGCCGATCGACACTCACGAAGCCGACAGCGCCGCTTGGGCTTGTTTCGTAAAAAACCCTGCGATTTCGCCTGCCAGCGCCGGAATCGTATTGTCCTTCGCCATGATAGATACCGTCAACCCAAACTCCACCGCCGTTTTTGCGGTGATCGGCCCGATGCAGGCGATCCTGGTCTTGGAACCCAGCCGCCGGGCCGCTTCTGCTCCACCGACCAGATCGACGAAGTGCCGGACCGTCGATGAGCTGGTGAAAGTCACCGCATCAATCCTCTCTTCCTCGATCTGCGCTTCGAGAAAACCGAGGTCGACCGACGGAACCACCGTTCGATAGACCGGAATCACCACGACCGACGCCCCCCGTTCCCGCAGCTGGTCGGGAAGAAGTTCTCTCGCCGTTTCAGCCCGAGGAATCAGTACTCTTTTCCCACGCAGGACCTCGTTCGTCAATACCGCGAGAAGGCCTTCCGCTTGATACTGAGCCGGCACCACGTCCGGCGTCACTCCATATTGTCCGAGTTCCTGGGCCGTCCGCGGCCCGATCGCGCAGATGCGGAGGTGCGCCAACGATCGAGAATCCTTCCCGGCGGCTTGCAACCTGGCCATGAAGGGGATGACGCCATTGACGCTCGTAAAGATCAGCCACTGGTAGTCCGGCAACCGCGCGATTTCCCGGTCGATCCCCTCCCACGTTTCCGGTGGTACAAGCTGGATCGTCGGCACCTCGACCGGCTCTGCCCCGAGCGCGGCCAAGAGGTCAGAGAACTCCTTGGCCTGTTCCTGCGCCCGCGTGATCACAATCCGCCTCCCGAAGAGAGGGCGCTTTTCGAACCAGTTCAATTGATTTCTCAGCCTCACGACTTCGCCGACGACGATGACCGTCGGGGGCTCCAACTTGGCCCTTTCGGCCAGGGCGACGATGTCGCGCAACGTTCCGACCACCGTGCGCTGCTCAGCCCTCGTCCCCCAACGAACGGCCGCGACAGGCGTTTCTGGGGCCCGACCGTCCTCCAACAACCGCGCGACGATCGACGGCAAGGTTTTCATTCCCATCATGAACACCAACGTCCCGGCCATACTCGCGAGCTTCGGCCAGTCGATCACCGTTGTGCCCTTCGCCGGATCTTCATGCCCGGTCACTATCGTGACGGTTGAGGCCAATGTCCGGTGTGTCACGGGAATGCCTGCGTAAGCCGGCACCGCGACCGCCGCCGTCACACCCGGAACCACCTCGAAATCGATCCCCGCTGCAGCCACAGCTTCCGCTTCTTCACCTCCACGGCCGAACACAAAGGGGTCTCCACCCTTCAACCGAACGACAAGCTGACCGGCCTTAGCCCGGTCGATGATCAATCGATTGATCGCCTCCTGCTCCTGATACTGTCCTCGACCCCGCCGCCCTACATAAATCCGTTCAGCCGTAGGGGAAGCAAATCGCAGTAACGCCGGATTGGCAAGATAGTCATAGAGCACGACGTGGGCACGCTCCAAACACTCCTTGCCTTTAAGCGTCAGCAAGCCAGGATCGCCAGGGCCCGCGCCGACTAGATACACTTTTCCTTTTCCTCCCACCATCAGAGAGCCGTCCCGTAGATCTCACGCAGGATGCAATCGCCGCCCCGCTCCAACAACCGTTCCGCCAACCGAACTCCTAGAGACTCAGGATCATCCGTAGCTCCTTCGATCCGGTCGCGGATGACGTTCTTTCCATCGACGCTGGCTATTACGCCTTCCAGGTGCAGAGATGAGCCGGTCAAGGTGGCATGCGCGGCTATCGGAACCTGGCAGCCACCCTGCAGGCGATGCAGCAATGCGCGCTCCGCCACCACCGTAGTTCTGGTCGTCGAGTCTTCGAGCCCGCTCAAAAGAGACCGGACAAAGTCATCCTCCATGCGTCCTTCGATCCCCAAGGCTCCTTGGCCGATCGCCGGCAGACAGATTTCCGGCGAGAGATACTCGGTGATTTCATGACCCCAGCCGAGACGACGAAGACCTGCCGAGGCTAGAATGATGCCCTCGAACTGTCCGTCGCGAAGTTTCCTCAACCTGGTGTCAAGATTGCCCCGCAGCATGCTGATCGTGAGATCAGGCCTGGCCTGCAGCAACTGCGCCTGGCGGCGAAGACTGCTGGTTCCGATTCTGGCCCCCTGGGGAAGATCCTTAAACGAGGTTCCTTCCCTACTGATCAGCGCGTCCCTGGCATCTTCCCTGGGCGGTACGCAAAGCAACCCCAGTCCATCCGGCAGTTCCGTCGGCACGTCTTTCATGCTGTGGACGGCCAAATCGATCTCGCCGCGGAGCAGCGCTTCTTCGATTTCCTTGACAAAAAGCCCCTTCCCTCCGACTTTTGCCAGAGGCACATCGAGAATCCGATCCCCGGACGTTTGGATCCGGCGCAACGTCACAGTAACGTGCGGCGCCAGCTGCCGCAAACGGCTCTGGACCCATTCGCTCTGATGAACGGCGAGCTTGCTTCCCCGAGTGCCGAGAACCAGCGTAGATCGTGCCTGCGTCGAAGCCGCCATGGCCAACGCTACCGACCCGCTTCTTTCGGCAGCGGATATTCGACCGGCAGTTCTCTACTGCCGGGCAATTTCTCATCACCGGCTGAACCGGATGAGAACCTATCACGTTTCGCCGACACCGGCAGAAGGTCGCGATAGGATGAAGAGACTAGCAAGTAGCTCATGAGTCCCAGAATCGAAAGGAAATACACCACAATGTCCCATCGGAACCCTCCGGGCTCCCGATAGTCGAACCCACAGGCGGGACAGTCGGGCAGCGCCTCACGTCCCAAATAGGCCTTGCGGCATTTCGGACAGGTGAACAGCTTCGGCCCTTTCTCGACCAATCCCATATGTGCGGTTCCCCGCTTACGCAGACTTGTTCTTCTTGGCCGGCTGAACTGTCGCCTCGGCTCCGTCATCGTCCGTGGCGGAAGCGGGGTCAGTTCCGTTGATCGACGCCGAGTCGGTCACCGAGAGATTGAAGAACCTGCGCGCCGCTTCAACGAAGGCCGCCCCCTCGCCTGAAGTGACCTCGGCCTTCAAGGTCACCATCGTGTTATGGATCAACTTGTTGACGATCGACGAGGCCATGCCTTCCACCGCCTCACGCTCCTGCGGCGACAGGTGAGTGAGCCGTCCCAAAGTCTTTTCAATCTCAGTCCGCTTGATGTCCTCGGCTTTGGTCTTCAGCGCCACGATCGTGGGAGTCACCTCAAGTGACTGGAGCCAGTGTCTTACGACTCCCACTTCATCGACGACCATGCGCTCGGCCTTCTCCGCCTCCTGCAACCGCTCGCCTCGATTCTGTTCCACCCGAAACTTCAGATCGTCGATGTCGAACAGAAAGGCGTTGTCCACATGCCGCACGGCGGGATCGATGTTCCGCGGCACGGAGATGTCGATGAGAAACATCGGCCGGTTCATTCGCTGCCTCACCGCGCGTTGCACTTCGTCCGTGCCGATCAAGTAATGCGACGCTCCGGTCGATACCAACACAATATCGGTCGAGGCCATGTCCTCGCGAAATTGTTCGAAGGCGACGGCGGTCCCTGCGAACCGACCGGCTAACTCGAGGGCATGTTGCGGGTTGCGTGTCGTGACCCGGACGTGCCGGACACCCGCGGCGATAAAATGTTTCGCTGCCAATTTGGCCATTTCGCCGGCCCCGACGAGGAGCACGGTTTTCTCACTCAAGTCCGCGAAGATTTTCTTGGCCAATTCCACCGCGGCATAGCTGACGGAAACGGCTGTTTCGGAAATTTTCGTATCTGTTCGCACCCGCTTTGCGACTGAGATCGCCTTCTTTACCACCTTGTTGAGAATCAGTCCGGTAGCCTTGTGGGACAGCGCGGCATCGAAGGCGTCTTTAATTTGGCCTAAGATTTGAGATTCCCCCACGACCATCGAGTCCAGACTCGACGCAACGCGGAAGAGATGGGCAATGGCCTTGTCGCCCGTTTGCCAGTAGAGGTGAGGGGTCAACTGTTCCGACGACAACGACATGTGGGCATCGGCCAAAAATTCCTGGATGCGCCCATACCCGGACTCCAGTTCATCGACAACTGCGTAGACTTCCACCCGATTGCAGGTTGATAGCAACAGCCCCTCGCGCACGCCACGATAGGAGCAGAGCCTGGACAGCGCCTCGCCCAACCGGCTCTCGGGAATCGCGAGCTTTTCCCGAATTTCCACGGGTGCCGTCTTATGGCTGAGGCCGACGACGACGATGTGCATTTACGACACCGACCCGAAGCTTTTCACCGCCACTCCGACCAACGTCAAAATCACGCAGGCAAAGCCGATGATCGTCAGGTATGCCGCGCGCTTCGCCCTCCAGCCGACCGTCAGCCGGCCGACGAGAACGACAAAATAAAAGAGCCAGGTCACCAAGGCCCAGGTCTGCTCGGGATTCCACGTCACATACGCCCCTCGCGCAAACTCCGCCGAGATGGCCCCGGTTATAATGCCGAGGGTCAGGAGGGGAAATCCCAGCACGATGGATTGCTGATTCAATTCATCAAGAAAATCGAGTGCCGGCAATTTCGAATAGAGCACGTTGAAGCGTTTGGACTTGAGAAGACCATCCTGAATCAGATACATGACACCGGCCACGAATGCGACGGCAAATCCAACGGTCCCGAGCATGCTCAGAGTCACGTGCACCCAAAGGGTCCGGAACATCGGCTGAAGGGTGGGAGCGGTTTCGGGCAGCGCGGCCGCCGAGACAAGAGACACCAGCGCCAACGGCAGAATGAACGATCCGAGCACATGGAGCCGGTGCCTGAACTCAACCGCGAGGAAGACGAGGATCAACATCCAGGAGAAAAACGACAGCGCCTCGTGAAAACTAGGAGAGGCTCCCCCACCGGCCCCTATCATCCTGGCCACCAGCGCCAGAGTGTGCGTGACAAATCCGACGGAGGTAACGGCCAGGGCCAGGGTTGAAAGAGCTTCGGCCCGCCGGAGCAGCAGCCCAAGGAAGGCGATGGTGGCGGCAAAGTACAACGCCATCGTCACCATAAAAAACACGGCGGCCATAGAGGGCTATCCCCTTATATTTTCAGAACAATCTGTCGATTCGAGAAGATGGGATTATAGCGATGAAGAAAGACCGGAGTCAACCGAGCAGCCGGAGAAAGACGCACAGGGAGCTGCTCCGCCTTAGTGGCACTTCGCACACCGGCACGTTGCATATCATCGGAACCCCGATCGGCCATCCCGATGATCTTTCGCTTCGTGCAATAAAAGTACTGAGCCACGTCGATCTTGTTGCGGCGGAAAACCCCGCTACCACAAGCCGCCTTATGGCGCATCATGGGATCTCCGGCGTTCTCACGAGCTACGGTCCGATGGGTCTGTCCCAGAAGGTCGCAATTCTCATCGATCGACTAGTGAAGGGACAGGATATTGCTCTGGTCGTCGATTGCGGCATGCCGAGCATCCATGACCCAGGAAGCCTGCTGGTCGCTCGGGCCCGGGAGGCACAAATCCCGGTTGCCACAATCCCTGGACCTTCCATCGCCACCGCTGCATTGGCGAGCACGGGGTTTTCTGCCGATTGTTTTGTGTTCGCAGGAACCCTCCCCGGCACTCCAAAATCCCTGAAGCGATTCTTGCGCGTATATCGAAAGGATCCCAGGTCGCTGATTTTTTTGGCCGATCGTAAAGGATTGTCCGGAACGGTCCGATCTTTCGGAAATCTGTTCGGATCTCGTCCCCTGGCCCTCATCGCCGACTTAACGGAGCCCGGGGAGGTCGTATGGATCGGAACTGGGCGATCGATCCTCCCCCGCATCAATGAATTGCCTCGCCGCGCGGAGATTACGCTGGTGCTAGAAGCAACGACGAGGCTGGGCGCGTCTCGCTCGCCTCGATCGGATGGTGTACCTACTCGTCCCCGCGCCGGCGGATGATCACCCGGAAAGACTGTTCGAACGATTCCTGAGACAACACGGTATGGCCCTCGTTTTGGACGCTCCGCGGGACATTGCGGATAGGATCGCCCGCGTCCAATAGGACGGCGAGCACCTGACCTTCCTGCATTGTTTCAAGCTTAAGTTTTGTCTTAACGAAGTTGTAGGGACAGATAACCCCTCGCAGGTCTAACTCCGCGTCGGGCTGGTCACCGCCGTCTTGCTGCATCGGCCACTGACTCATGCGTAATCTTCTCCTGGTTCAGATCGGTTGTCTCTCGTGATCCTATCAGGCAACACGGCATTGGGCAATTTGTCAGATCCATCCCGCAAAAAAAATGGGGCAGCCTTTCGGCTGCCCCATCACTCCGATCCACACTTCTCTGGATCTAGTTCAGGCCCTTAACCAGATTGGCTTTGGTATAGTCGGTCCCGTAATCTGACTTGTTGCCGACATTGTTCCCCCAGCCCGGCTGCGGTTCGCACTGCCAGCAGGGAGCTGCACCGGTATACTCGCCTACCGGGCTCGTCACACCGCTTTCAATCTTGCCGGGGATCACGCCACCCGGGATACCGCCGGTAATTCCACCGCTGTTCGTCTCGATGCCGCGCTCAGTCATCGGATTCGGACGCTGACCGAGGCCGCCGAAGCCCGCGAGCTTCTCGTTGCCGCGAAGCACCGTGATCTCACGAACGAGCTTGCGCCCGGTACCATACGGTTGGGAGTTGCTCGTTTCTTCATAAGCTTGAATCGTAACATCATCTCCGTTCTCGATGGTACGAAGCTGATCGTAGTTCGTACGGTCGTCGAGATAGAAGGTGCGATAGTTCATTGCACCGCCGCCCGCACGCCCTTCATCGTGTGAACTCCCGCCGCCCTCCAGGTGAATCTTCTTTCCCGGCAAATCAATACCGATGACGCGACCATGGACCGTTTCAGCCTGCGACAACCGATCAAGGAAATTGGTCCGGTCAAATGTCGTGACTCTCGTGCTTGAACCCGAGTAGTCGCCGACGCCGGTGCCCACCCCCATACCGGACTGATTTGACTGCAGGCGCTCTTGAGCCCCCGCCACACCGACGGAGCCGACAAAAAGAACTGCCGCTCCTAGTGCCAACACCTTACGCATGTGCTGCCTCCTTGGTGAGTTAGAAAATGAAGTATATGACGGACGAAAAGATCGGCCAAGCATCGGTACCCGAAAAGTTCGTATTTTCATCATGCTAGGGCGCGGACTATAGGCTACCTTTTTAGACATGTCAAGGGGGCTGTTTTCAGCGGAAAGGGGCACTGTACCCAGGACTAATTCACACCCCCCTGCGGCCCTTCTCATTATTATTAACGCTGGTGCCCGGAGGGAGGGTCGAACTCCCACT
>JBBILH010000017.1:28799-48078 GCA_037445005.1 Nitrospira sp. | reverse complement strand
GCGAAAACATGCCTGTGAGTCTTCAAGGAAAAGATAAGACTTAAGACATAAATTGCGAATAGTACGAGGGCAATCTCGAAACTGAGCTCCCGTTCGATCGCGACACCGCGGTCCGAAGCCGTAAAGTGAAACAATGCCGGTATGATCAGGCCGACCGCAGCCAGAAGCAGGAGACTGGCGCCCATTCCTGCCGCGGTTTGGTTGAACTTTTGGCGCTCATACTTGAGCCCTCCTGCGATCATAGAGGCCCCGAGCACGAGAAGAATGTTGCCGAGGATCGACCCCGTCAACGATGCTTTGACCACGTCATGAAGGCCTCCTTTGAGGGCTGCGAGAGCGATGATCAATTCCGCGGCATTTCCCAATGACGCATTTAGAAGCCCGCCGATGCCGGCGCCGACATGCGCCGTAAGGTGTTCGGTGGCTCGACCAAGCAGGCCGGCCAAGGGGATAATGGCCAGGCTGGAGCAGAGAAATACGGCGAGCGGATCGACATGAAGCAGTTCGATCGCGATCGTGATCGGTACGAAAACGAGCAGCAAGTCGAACCAGGACGAAAAGATTTGACTCATAGGCGAACCCTAACATGGGAGAGATTTATTGTCGATGAATGCCCCGATCACAATGGAGGTGCTCTTTTATCCATTTCATCTATGCCATCAAGAAACGCTTGGGAAAATGTTGCGGCGATTTGCGATCGTCCACTTTCGAGACTTCATGGCTATGCAACTGACTCCCTTCGATGGACTGACGGCCTTTCGAGAACGAATGGGAGACCGTAACCCCGAGTTACTCCTCAATGGACGAATCGTGGAAGGCCATAATGTCAGCGGTCCTCTGCCTCCTAGCGTCTCCTCATCGGTCGATCGCGATCTGAGCGATCCGCTCTGGCGGGAAATGTTTCATTCGGCAATGAAGAGCGACCACCGCTTTCGTCTCGGCCTGTTTCCGGCCGATGCACTTCCGTCAGAATGGCCTCGAAGATCGACCGCGTCAAAACCGTTTTCGATTCAAGTGGTACGATCGATGCTGTCCGGCATCGGAAAACGTGTCGATCCGATCCGGATTGAGTACGGCCTGGCGTTGGTCAAGACTTCGGCGGCCTTGGCGTATACCGCAGAACTGGCGCGATGTCAGGCTCTGCAGACAGCCACGGATTCAGCGGCGCATTATGCCTTATATGAGCGATCCTGTCGGCGGGACGGAATCGTCATACCCAATCACCTGTTTCTTCGGAATGGATATTAATCGGAAATCACAAGTCTGCTAGAATCGCCGAATGGCCGAGTCACCTACCCCGGTTGCCACCCCCTCTGTAACTGAAACGCCTTCGACCGGAACGGGTGACGGTCTCGACGCGCGGGTGATAGTCTTCAATTGCGATTGCCATACCTACCAACAAGTCATCTCCCTCTTCTGCCAATATATTCCGGGAATGACTCCATCGAAGGCGTTCGAACTGGCCTGGAAGATCGATCACGACGGCGAAGCGGTCGTATTTAACGGCTCATGGAAACAAGCCGAAGAGATCGCTACGAACCTCGCAAGGGGAGGATTACGAGTGGTGGTCCAGTAAGCGCGCCCCTATTTCTTGTGTTTCTTTGCGGCGGCCTTTGCAGAAGCTGAGCGGCTCGCGGTGGTTGCGTGAACGGCCTTGACCGGAGCGCGTTGTTTCGCTTTTACCGATGATTTCTTGGCGGGGCCGGCCGCCTTCCCCGACTTGCCGGAAGCTTCTTTTGATGGCAGCTTGTGCGTGCCTGCGGCCCGGTTGAGCTTGTTGACCATTTCGCTGTTGTAGACACGGACTTGATACAGCTCGAACAGCTTGGCAACCGCTTTCTGATCGCCTTTCTTGGCTGCGTTCAAGAGACG
Source organism: Nitrospira sp. (assembly GCA_037445005.1). Classification (GTDB taxonomy): domain Bacteria; phylum Nitrospirota; class Nitrospiria; order Nitrospirales; family Nitrospiraceae; genus Nitrospira_C. The sequence goes on along the minus strand of JBBILH010000017.1, from coordinate 46,206 downwards.
GCGCCTTTGATTCATCTCTTCTTCTTCGGTGTGGGAAGCCGCCCGTCGTTCCATACCGCCCTCTTACCTTCGTGGCCAACCGCGAGCGGGCCGACCGTCGACGGCCCGTGAAAAATTGCCGAACTATATCAGAGTTCGAGACATTGTCAAAGTTTGGCCTTGCACGGGCCGGTTCTCCAAGCCGTGGTTGAGGCGTCCGGCTCAGCACGCGTATAATGCGTCATCCGATACATCTACTGGAGACAGCTTCATGGACAATCAACAAGCGGCACAGTCGGCTGTGGCGGACGATCCAAGGGCGCGGGAACTTCTTCGCGGGGCCTTCGAAAAGACGGCGAGATGGCAAGGAGACTTCAAGGGATTTGCGGCAGACCTTACCGTCAATATAAACGGGAAGGAGACAAGAGGCCCTGTAATCGTCAAGAGCCCCCGTGAAGTGTCCGTGCAACTGCAAGACGGCGACATCCAGAAATGGGCGCAGGAGCAACTCGGCATGATCGCAGTTCACCGGGGACCAAGAAGCTTCGAAGATTCGGACGGAAAGTACGTCCTCACCATGGAGGAAGACGGGCACCCGTTCGGCACTAGAATCGACATTCACGGGTCGAACTCGTTCTACCGGATCAAGGGGAATCGCATCACGCAGATCAACCGCAAGATGGCCCATCCGGGCATGGCTCCCTTCGCGTTTACCATCAATGTTGAAGAAAGCGTCGTGACTCAGGATCAGAAAAACCTGACGACGAAATACACCGTGTATTATTTTTCCCCGACGGATGGGAAGCTGAACAACGTGGAGAGCTTTACCGACACGCATGTGCGGGTCGGTTCTTCGGACCTGCCGGCAACTCGCCGCATTATCACATTCGAGAATGGCGCGGTTGTGGTGAAGAGTCTGGAGTTCGCAAATCATAAGTTGTTGTGAGCAGATGGATCTTCGGACCGGTTTTCCCAGGAGCATGCGCGTCAAGGTGGCCGGCTACGTGCATGTCGCACGGATGATCGATAAGTGCCGGGCGGTGCTCGCCGGGACGCAGGGGGAATACATCTATCCTTGTCCGATGGATGAGCGGCTTCTTGAATTTGCAGGTATCACAAGCGAGGAGTTCACGGCGGCAGTGAAGGCCCATCCTACGGACGAGGCAATCGCCGCTTGGTTCGCTCGGGTCGCCGCCCCTCATTCCCCGGCGGATTTGAACGATTGGAACCAGAAGCTGCTGTCCCGCGGCCCGAGTTCTCCGGAAAGCGCGGAAAAGTTCAAGAAGTACCGCGACGCCGTAGACCATTCGAGGACCGACATCACAGCCTGGGCGGACTTGCAGGATCTGGAGGAGGGGCGAACCGTTCCTCGACGCTCGAGCGCCGCTTAATGATGTCTCGACGCACGTTGACGACAACAAAGACGGTCAGTGTGGCGCGCAGGGTAGGTGTCTTCATCTTCGGCCTCACGGTCGTTGCCTGTGAAAGCGCGGGACCGACTGTCATAGAAAAGAGTGCGCTTGATTCCGACTTAAAGAACGAAACCGTGTCAGGCGGCGCTTTGCCGTCTGGTTGCCCGACCGTTACCATGAATCTTCCGGCGGGCAAGTCCGACATTACGGTGTCGTACCAAGAGCCGGCCACGACCCAGAAGGGAACGCCGCTTGCGGACCTCGCCTACACGACGATTTATGTCAGTATCCCCAAAACGATGCCACGCGCCATCCGAGTTTGGACGAATAATCCGCGCGGCGGAGCGCCGATAACGGTTAAGGACATAGCTGTCTCGGGCCGGGAAGTCGGCATATGTGTGACGGCAACGAATTGGGCCAGGCAGGAATCCGGACCGGCTGTCTCTCCCACGGTCATCCAGACGGGAAAATGACTACAGAAGGTTTTCCAGGGCTTGCCTAGGTGAAGCCTTCCCCGCTTGTGCCGCCTCCAAATCCGCCCCAATTGCCGCCGAATCCCCCTTGCCCGGTCGCCCAATACTCGCCGCGTCTGATGCGGCCGAACGGATGACGCAGATCGGGACGGCTGATCCACCAGAGAAACGATAAGGCTCCGACGCTGGTAAAGAGTGTGATCCAGAACCCGACGCCCTTGAAGTGCGATTTCGCAGAATTGCCGACGCGAATCTCCTGACACCGCGAGGCAAGGGCGACGGCCGTGCGATATAAGCCTTCCCCGAAATGTCCCCTGTCGATGGAGGGATGCAGGTATTCGCCGCCTAATTGCGCCATGACGGCCGGTCTGATGACCGGAAGCATCTGTCGGCCGAGCGTCACGGCAGCCTGTCGCTCTTGAACGGAAACGAGCACCAGGATTCCGTGCTCTTGCTGAGCCGAGCCGATCCCCCACCTCTCATACAACGCGGTCGCATAGTCGTTGGCAGAGCCCAATGGTTTGATCGTCGAGACGGTCACGACGACCATCTCCACGCCGGTTTTCCGTTCCAAATCCTGGGCCACCGACCGAATGCGGGCCTTCCAATCGGCCTCGATCACACCGGCATGATCGCTCACGTATCCCATGGGATCCGGCAGTTTGACCTTCGGGCGGTCGTACGGCGCGGCGATGACGATGGAATCCGCCAAGAAGCATCCCAGGAGGTACACGAGCAAGGCGAGCCGCCTCATCGTTTCACCACAGCGATGACGCTCTCCGCAAGAGTTTCCGCCGCACGCAAATAACGATCAAACAGGCGTGGAATTTCGGCCGGACCGGGAGTTATCTGACCTCGCTTGAGCAGGAGGGCGTCTTGAAAGCCCCCTAGGTCGAGCGCCAAACGATCGGCTATGTCCTTGATGACGGCGTCGGATTGGCTGAGGACCGGCCAATTCATCATTCGCTGAACCCCGCGGAGCGCTGGAATCGACGATGTCACGGCCAAGGGCAAGAGGATCGTCACTGCGTCGTTGGCACCTCCGGCTTCCGCGAGGCGTTGACGCAGTCGAAACGCATTACCGGCCAGGTGTTGCATCACCTCGTCGCCGAGTCGCTGAGAGTTCAGGTGGATGCCGATGAAAGGATCTCTACCGCCGAGCGTCCGATGGTAATCCTGGATTTCAAAGAACTCCAATGGGAACAGAGAGGAAGCCATCTGCAAGTCCCGTTCACTCAGGAACAGCGGCACCACCACATGCTCCTTGCTCCATCGCTTGTGGATGGGCGCATAGGCCGCCAATGCTGAGGCATCGTAGTTCGTGAGGAACAACAAGAGATTGAGGTTCGACCGACCAGGAAGGAATTCTCCGCGCACGGCGCTGCCGTAAACCAATAGCCCTTCGAGGCGGTCGCCGTAAGCACGCTTGACGTCTTTGGCATACGCCTGAAGAAGGCGTTGTGTCTCGTCCGGCAACCCCTCGATGACTCGCGCTTCACCGGTCATGGGTCCCCGCTACAAAGTTTGCTGCTGCGGCATGCGGCGACCGGATATGTCCGGAAGGAGGCCTGCCGCGATGATCCGGTCCACGAGAGAAAACGGCGCCGTGGTTCGCAGCCCCGCCGTCGTCGACAAGACTTGATATCGCAATCGCGGATTGCGGTCGAGCGTGCGAAATACTCTGTCGCGGAGACAAGCTACGATGGGATTACCCGAGTTCCAAAAGAATACCTGTTGATCGGCAAGCCGCTGCAACATGGTGACCTGGGAACGGCGGGCCGTCTCATAAGTCCTTAATCGAGTTGCCGAATAATCGCCGTCACGAAGACACTCTGGAATCAACTCGGCCAGCGTCATGGCGTCCACCATGGCCTGCATTCGGCCCTGCGAGGCATGCGGATTCATGGCATGGGCGGCGTCGCCGATCAATACCGCTCCATCGGCCACCCAGGTCGGAGTGCGAACCCGGCCCGTCGGCATATATGCAGTCTGACTCCAATCCGTAAGGTTTTCGAACAGGGAGGAAAACTGCGGGGCGATTGTCGTCCAGCATCGCCGCAAGGCCGGGATGCCGCGTTGTTTGACTTGCTCATATGACCCGCTGGGAATCATATAGAACAGGTAGACTTTCCGGCCGGTTGCGGGAAACAGACCTAGGATTTCACGATGGCCCACAAAGTAATATGACTCCGTGACCGGTTGCTGTGACTCGACGATCGCGATCAGGTATCCCTCAGGGTACAAATGGACATCAGCCGGAATGTGGAGCGCCGCTCGAACCTTCGAAAATGCCCCGTCGGCTCCAACGACGAGCTTGGCGTCGATCGTCCGCCTTCCGTTCGGACCCTCAGTGCTCACACCGGCGACTCGACCGTCTTCCCAAAGCAATCCGGTAAAGGCGCTGCTGTATCGAAGGCTGACACTGGGCTGTCGGCTGACCGCATCGACAATGGCATGATGGGCCACGTTCGGCAGCGTGACGATCGCCTGATTATAGGGGGGCGGCAGATCCCCGTAGTCGATCGAGCAGAGTCTGGTGCCTCCTGAGCGGCAAAAATGAAAAAGCCGGACCGCTCTGGTCGCCTCGCCGGGAAGAGAGCGCAGGACGCCCAACTGGTCCAAGATTCGCTGCCCATTGGGCTGGAGAATCTCTCCCCGCAACCCTTCCGGCGGGCCGGCGGCCTGGTCCAAGACGATCGTCTTAATGCCTTGGCGGGCCAGCGCTAAGGCCAATACGGCGCCGCCGCCGCCGGCTCCGACGATTACCACATCGGTCTGGTCGGTCGTGACAGCCATCGCATCTACTCCTCGGTCCAATTGCGGTATCGCGTCTGATCGTTCCACATGGCCAGAAACTTCTCCCGCGCCTTCGCCGTGATGGCACGATCCGTTATGATGTCCATACGTTCATCGTTGTATCGATTACCGCTCGTCGTGTGGTTCATCGAGCCGGACGTATTGACTTCATCGTCGATTATCACTTGTTTCAGATGCATTAAGCCCTCGTGTGCGTTGACTCGGATCGGGATGCCCGCCAGGCGGAGAGTATGCAACCCGCTGCGCTGCTTCGTCTCCTGAGTCCGTTCCTGGTCGGTCATCAAGCGGACATCGACTCCCCGCTTCTTAGCGGCGACGAGCGCCTCGACCGCCCGAGGATAGGTCAGTCCGTAGACGGAGACATAAATGTATCGTTTTGCCTGTCGGTACAGCTCTACGACGTGATCAAGCGGCGCATCTTCCGGGGCGTACAAGACTTCGAGATGGGCGCTCCATACGGGCGCAGGCGACGCGGCCGGCGAGGCTGCAAGCACGAGGGCGGCGCAGAAGCGGCCCAGCCTCTTACGGGAAGGATTCCGTCGTCGAATCATTCCAACTCGAACAGCATCTTGAAGTGGTCGTCCGTTGCATCCCAGGCTTGTGGAGCGGCAGTTCTGAGCCAGTCGCGAAGGTAAGTCTTCTGGTCGGGTGTCAGAAGCTGCTTGATTTGGTGCATACGGCCCTGGAGAGGCTGGAGAAATCCCACGCGTTTCTGAAAGTCCAGTGCGGCCGTGCGGACATACATTTGAGTGTAGGTCGATGGCCGCTCCTCCTCTCCGTCGCCCTGAATCCAAACCGACAAAAACTTCTCCAAGTTGAGGCCGGCGCTGTCCATCGCCGGATCGGTTTCGTGAAAAAGCTCCTGCTCCGATTCCTTGAGCGGCGTGGCTTCGGTTGCACGGAACAGGAAGTTACGTTTCCACATGATGAAGTTAAGCCTCCGGCGAATTGCCATAGTGGCGGCGTGAGCAGATCAAAGTCAAGCAACCGAAGACGGATTTCCGTCGCCTTGACAAGCCGAAAGACAGTTTGTTAGTCTGTCCGAATTCTTTAATGTCTGGGCCAAGTTAGGAGTATTGATGCAGGTTAAAATCAACGGGAAGCCGGAGGAGGTTTCAGCAGGAAGTATCCTCGATCTCTTGCAGGCCAAAAAAATAGAACCTCAAATGGTAGCCGTTGAAGTCAACGATGTCATGATGGAGCGAGAACAGCTGGGTTCCACCCAGCTCAAGGACGGCGACAGGCTGGAGTTTCTCTTTTACATGGGCGGGGGTCGATGAGCGCGGTTCTGCACAAGGAAATTACGGAATTGATCGGGCGGACGCCCCTTGTCAGGCTGAACCGGCTATCGCCGCCCGGAAGCGCCACGATCTTCGGCAAAGTCGAATTTTTCAATCCCGGCGGTAGCGTAAAGGACCGGATTTGCCTCAACATGATCAACGAGGCGGAGCGCCAGGGCAGATTGAAACCCGGCGGCACGATAATCGAGCCGACGAGCGGCAATACCGGGATCGGCTTGGCGTTAGTGGCGGCCGTCAGAGGCTACAAACTCATTCTGGTGATGCCGGAAAGCATGAGCATGGAGCGGGCCAGCCTGCTTTCTTCATACGGAGCGCAACTGGTACTGACGCCGGCCTGGGAGGGCATGAAGGGATCGATCCGCGAAGCGGAAAGCCTTTTGGCGCAGAATCCCTCGTACTACATGCCGGACCAGTTTTCGAACCCGGCGAACCCTGCGATGCACAAGATGACCACGGCCCCGGAGATTTGGGACGCGATGGACGGAAAGATCGACGCCTTCGTTGCGGCCGTGGGTACCGGCGGTACGATCACGGGATGCGGAGAAGTGTTCAAGGAGCGGAACCCGAATGTAAAGGTTATAGCGGTGGAACCGTCGGGATCTCCCGTGCTGTCCGGCGGCGATCCGGGGCCGCACAAGATTCAGGGGATCGGGGCCGGTTTTATTCCCAAGGTGCTCAATCGGAAGATCATCGATCGCGTTCTGACCGTGACCGACGACCAGGCCTATCAAACGGCCAAACGACTCTCGAAGCAGGAAGGGCTTTTGGTCGGTATTTCGGCGGGAGCCAACGTCTTCGCGGCTCAAAAGGTCGCCGAGGAACTGGGGCCCGGCAAGAACGTGGTGACGATTTTGTGCGACACGGGCGAGCGGTATATCAGTATTGAGAAGTACTTTAATATTTAGGCACGAGGCGAGGGCCAAGAGGACTTGGAGTCGGTGAAAGAGCTGATCGGGTCAGCCCCCTAGCCCATTGCCTATAGCCTCCAGCCCGGACAAAGTCATGGAATTCACCGAAGAGCAAATATCCCGCTACAGCCGGCACATCCTGCTACCGGAGGTCGGCGGCAAGGGCCAGAAGAAAATCGCCAAGGCGAAAGTTCTTCTCGTCGGTGCCGGCGGGCTGGGTTCGCCGGCGGCGCTGTATCTGGCGGCGGCCGGAGTGGGCCGAATCGGCCTGATCGATAGCGATGTGGTCGATCTGACCAACCTCCAGAGGCAGATTCTTCACCATACGTCCGACGTCGGCCGCCCGAAAGTTCTGTCGGCCAAGGAAAAGATTCAGGCGCTGAATCCGGACGTAGTCGTGTCGATGTATGAAGAGCGGCTCACAGCCGGCAACGCGATGAAGATTTTTAGCGAATACGATGTCGTCATCGACGGCGTGGACAATTTCACGGCGAAATTCCTCATCAACGACGCCTGCTTCTTTGCCGACAAGCCTCTCATCCACGGCGGTATCCTTCGCTTTGACGGTCGTGTCACGACGATCCTGCCCAAGAAATCCGCCTGCTACCGGTGCGTGTTCAAGACGCCTCCGCCTCCGGGAATGGTCGCTTCCTGCCAGGAAGCGGGTGTCATCGGCGTATTGGCCGGCATTATCGGGACGATCCAGGCGACCGAAGCGCTCAAACTCGTGCTCGGCATCGGTCGCCCGCTGACCGATCGCCTGCTCGATTTCGACGCGCGGAAAACGGCTTTCCGGGAGATCAGGGTGAAACGCAATCCCAATTGCGCGCTTTGTGGTGCCAATCCTACGATTACGGAATTGTTCGACGACGGCGATCCGTATGCGGGCTGTGCCGTGCGACCGTCATGATCGGCTGAAAGAAGGTGGTGTAACCATGGCCAAGATGAAAGCGCTGGTCTGCAGAGAATGTGGAAAGGAATATCCGACCAAGGCCATCCACGTCTGCGAAATGTGCTTCGGTCCGCTGGAAGTGAAATACAACTACGACGAAGTGAAGCGCTCGATCTCGCGGAAGAAAATAGAAGACGGTCCCCGCAGCATGTGGCGCTATGCCGATCTGCTGCCGGTGGAGGGCGCCGCTTACATCGGTCCCCATGCGGGTTTCACGCCCTTAGTTCGAGCGAACAACCTCGGCGCGCACTTGGGCATCGACGAACTCTATATCAAGAACGATACGGTCAACCATCCCACGCTGTCGTTCAAAGATCGCGTGGTATCCGTTGCCCTCACTCGCGCCCGCGAACTCGGCTTTGAAACCGTCGCCTGCGCGTCGACCGGCAACTTGGCCAACTCCGTTGCGGCCCATGCGGCGGCGGCCGGCATGCGCTGCTATGTGTTCATCCCCGGCGACCTCGAGGCGGCGAAAGTGTTGGGCAATCTCATATACAAGCCCAACGTCGTCGAGGTGGAAGGCAACTACGACGACGTCAACCGGCTCTGCAGCGAGATCGCCGGCGAGCATGGTTGGGCCTTTGTCAACATCAACATCCGTCCCTACTACGCCGAAGGCTCCAAGACCCTCGCCTTCGAGACCGTCGAGCAACTCGGCTGGCGGACGCCGGACCAAGCGGTGATCCCCATGGCTTCCGGTTCGCTCTTGACGAAGATTTGGAAGGGTCTGCACGAGATGAAATACGTGGGCCTCATCAACGAGGTGAAAACGAAGATCAACGGCGCACAGGCGGAAGGCTGTTCGCCGATTGCGACGGCATTCAAAGCCGGTCGTGATTTCTTCAAGCCCGTCAAGCCAAAGACCATCGCCAAATCCTTGGCCATCGGCAATCCTGCCGACGGGTACTATGCGCTGAAAGCGACTGCCGAAAGCAAAGGCGCCATGGACATGGTGACCGACGACGAAGTCGTGGAAGGCATTAAGCTGTTGGCCCAGACGGAAGGCATCTTTGCCGAAACGGCCGGCGGCGTCACCATCGGGGTGCTTCAGAAGTTGGTCAAGAACGGGACGATCAAAAAGAGCGACGTGACGGTGGCCTATATCACCGGCAACGGACTGAAAACCCAAGAGGCCGTAGTCGATGCGGTCGGCCGGCCCGTCCGAATCCAACCGAGCCTGGTCGCCTTCGAGAAGACGTTCAAGATGGGCAAAAACGGCGGCGGTGACGCATGATCAAAGTTCGCATTCCGACCCCTTTGAGAGGTTTGACTAAGAATCAAGGCGAAGTGGACGTCGCCGCAGGGACCATTTCCGGCATGGTGGAAACGCTCGAGGCGACTTATCCCGGCATCAAAGCCCGGCTCTGCGACGACAGCGGGGAACTCCGCCGCTTCGTCAATATTTACGTGAATGAAGAAGACATCCGATTCCTGAAAGGAAAAGACACTGCGCTGAAAGCCGGCGATGAAGTGTCCATTGTGCCGGCGATCGCAGGAGGCTGATCATGTCGCAGTCCCATTTGCGTTTTCATGTCCGGTTTCCGGAAGACAAGGTCAAAGAGCCGATCATCTACGAGATCGGTCGCGAATTTGCCGTCATCACCAACGTTCGCCGCGCAGACGTGCGAGAAACGACCGGATGGGTCGACGTCGAATTATCCGGCGAGACGGCGGAGATCGAACGGGCGATCGACGGCCTTCGCAAGAAAGGCTGCGTCGTCGATCCGATTGAATTGAACGTGGTCGAATGAGAGGCACGTGGCAAGGGGCTTGAGGCAAGGGAAGGATTCGACTTCTGCCCTCGTGCCTCCGGCCCGGCGCCCCTAGCCTGAGCGATGCCATGGAATTGACCGAGCAAGAAATCCAGCGTTATAGCCGGCACATCATCCTGCAGGACGTCGGCGGGAAGGGGCAGCTGAAGCTGAAGCGAGCGAAAGTCCTGCTCATCGGGGCCGGAGGTCTTGGCTCCCCCGCGGCGCTGTATCTGGCCGCGGCCGGTGTGGGCACGATCGGTTTGGTCGATGGAGACGTCGTGGACCTCTCTAATCTCCAGCGCCAGGTGCTTCACTCCACGGCCACAGTGGGCCAGCCCAAAGTAGAATCCGGTCGCCGCACCCTGTCGGCGATCAATCCGGAGATTACAGTCAACGCCTATCACCAATTGGTGGACGCGGACAACATTCTTCGTCTCGTCAACGATTACGATATCGTCCTCGACGGGTCCGACAATTTCACGACACGCTTCATGGTCAACGATGCCTGTTTTTTCGCGAAGAAAACTCTCGTCTCCGCAAGCATGTTTCGATTTGAAGGGCAGTTGACGACCATCAAGCCCCATGCCGGTTACCCCTGCTACCGCTGTTTGTATCCGGAACCGCCCCCTGCCGGAATGGTGCCCAGTTGCCAGGAAGCAGGCGTACTCGGAGTCTTGGCCGGAACCATGGGAATTTTGCAGGCCTCCGAGGCGATCAAGGAAATTCTCGGCATCGGCGAAACGATCGCCGACAAGCTTCTCATCTACGACGCCCTGGAGATGAAGTTCCGCAAAGTCGGCCGTCCAAAAGACCCGGCGTGCCCCCTCTGCGGTCCCAATCCGAAGATCAAAGACCTCAGCATGGACTACACGGTCAGCTGCACCATCTAGCGTGCGACCAAATAGCCAAGGCTCAGGTTGAGGTTGAGGAAGAAAATCGCAACTCTCGCTCGATCTCAACCTTAACCTCAGCCTAGGGTTTATCGTGGGCGATCTTGTCATTCCCCGACCGATTCTTGATGACCTGGTGGCCCACGCGCGCGCGCTCGATCCCTACGAGTGCTGCGGCTTCCTTGCGGGAACCGCCAATAGAGTCACGAAACTCTATCGAATAAAAAACATCGTCAGCTTGGAGGGAGCGACGGAAGCCGCTTCGTTCGACGACGCCAAGCTTCGCCATCTTTCCCGTTTGTCGGCAGAAGAGCGGGCGGAGATCGCTTTCATCATGGATGCCCAGGAGATGTTCCAGGCGGTGAAGGACATGAGAAAGCAGGCGCTGACGCTGCAAGTCGTATATCATTCCCATCCCCACGACCCCGCGAGGCCTTCCGTTACCGACATCAAGATAGCGAACGATTGGGAGGAGAACTGGTCGCGGTTGAACTTGACGCTCCCTCTATATTTATTGATTTCCTTGATGGATAAGTCGAATCCTGACGTCAAGGCATACCGGATCAAAGGAGGCAGCGTTTCGCCCGCGAGTCTGGCGACCACGGAGGCCTAAAGGCGCTTCGCACTTTCGTGTTTCCTTCTTTCTGTCCGGATGCGATAATGAATGAATTATCGACCCTTTTCCGAAGGAGTATTCGTTATGGCACTCATGCGAGCGCTTCTTCTCTCTGCTATCGGATTGATGTTGCCCCTCCCTACCCAGGCCGAAGACAAGAGTTTTTACAGCCCCGTGATCTTCGTCGACAAAGAAAACAAGCGCGTGCTCATTTCCAAACTGGGAGGAGTGTTCTACATAGCCGTTCCAGAGGCGGCCCAGCCCCATATGGATAAGTTGCCCGTGTCGGGACTGGTCGATTTCGTGGTCGAATGGAAAGGCGACGATCAGATGCCGGTGATCAAGACCTGGAAGGTGAAGTCCGGCGAGTCGGCCTGCATGTACTTCAACGGGAAAGAGTGTAAGTAGCCGTCCTTGCGATTCGAACGACCGCGCTATTCGGAACTTCCCAGCATGTCGTCGACCAGTGGTCGGTTAATGTCTGTGCAACCCGGACATATCGTGTCGAACATCGCCTCGTAGTCCTGCACAAAGTTCTTCTGGTCCACGAGTTTCTCCCCCACCACTTGGTCATAGCAGCTGTCGCAGAGCATCATCAGGCCGCGCATGACGGCGACGGTCTTCCGACCTGAGCTACCGGCCATGACGAACCCCGTGAATCGACATCACGCCACGCATCTTTACACGCTGCCTTTCTGCATTGCGACGAAGAAGTCCTCCGCTTCAAGATCGATTCCGCAACGGGCGCATTCGATCGGCTGATCGGGCTGCGGAATCTCGAGCTCCGTGCGGTCCACCCTGCCTCTGCAAACGTGATAAAAGCGTCCTCGCGCGTGCTCATTATCCAGCGGATCATTTTCGTAGATCAAGACCATGGCTATACCTGAAACTGGGCCTCGTATAAGGCGGCATAGACGCTGCCGTTGTTGATGAGGTTATCATGCGGTCCTTCTTCAACCACTCGTCCGCGGTCCAGCACGATGATGCGATCGGCGTCGTGGATGGTCGACAAGCGGTGAGCGATGATCAGCGTCGTTCGGCCTTTCGTCAGTTCGTCGAGCGCTTCCCGGATCTTGACTTCGGTTTCCGTGTCGATGTTGGAGGTCGCTTCGTCGAACATCACGATCGGGGGATCTTTCAGCAACACTCGGGCGATGGACACCCGCTGCCGCTGTCCGACCGAAAGCTTGACGCCGCGCTCTCCGATCCAGGTGTCGTAACCGTCCGGTAACGCCGCGACGAAGTCGTGCGCTCGGGCGGCTTTTGCCGCGGTCTCCACATCCTTCTGCGACGCCGACAAATTGCCGTAAAGGATGTTCTCCCTTACCGTACCGTTGAACAAGAACGGCTCCTGCTGAACCAGTCCGATCTGGCTTCGAAGAAAGGCCAGCGGCAGATCCCTGACATCTTGCCCGTCGATCAACACTGCGCCTTCGGATACATCGTAGAAGCGCGGCAGGAGCTTAAGCGTAGTGCTTTTTCCCGCTCCGCTCGGTCCGACCAGCGCCACCCTCTCACCCGCGCGGACTCGGAAAAACACATCCTTGAGGACGGGTGCATCCGGCCGGTAGTGGAACCCTACGTGCTCAAACGTGATGTCTCCCCTCAGGCGAGCGGCCGGCGCCGGCAGACCGGGCCTGTCCCGTACTTCGGGAAGGATGTCCAGAATTTCAAAAACTCGTTCACTCGCGGCCAGCGCATGCTGCAGCATATGATTGACCGAGTGAATCTGATTGACGGGAACATAGAAAAGCGCCAAATAGGAGACGAACATCACCAGCTCTCCGACCGACAACCGGTGTTGTAATACTTCCTGCGCGCCGTGCCAAAGAACGAAAGCGCTTCCCAAGCTGCCGATCAGCATCATGCCGGGCGAGTAATAGGACCACAGATACATGGCCCTGAGGGTATCACGGCGACACTGGTCGCTCTTGAGACTGAACCGATTACGCTCGTAACTCTGCCGATTGAAGCCCATCGTTTCTCTGATGCCGGCCAGACAGTCCTGGAGCAGCGCGTTCAACTCAGCGGTTCCCTTTCTGATGATGCGATAGTGCTCGTGAACACGCCGGGTAAAGAGCAATGCCCCGATTGCCAGAAGGGGGATTGGCACCAGGGCAATAAGAGCCAATTGCCAATTCAGCCAAAAGAGCACCGCAATGATGCCGGTCAGGGTCAGGACGGCGGTGATGATTTCCTCAAGTCCATCGACGAAGATCCGTTGCATGTGTTCCGTGTCGCCCAGCACTCTGGACATGATTTCGCCGGTAGGCCGGTTCTCGAAGAAACTAATGGACAGGCGCTGGAGTGCGCTGAAGACTTGGACGTGAAGTTCATGGACGATGCGTTGTTCGAGACTGTTGTTCAGTTTGATCCTCGTCGACTGGCAGACGTTCCGAAGGACGTACGCGCAGGCAAGTCCCAGGAAAACCGTACCAAGGAGGTCGACGCGCCCCTGCTGGATGACGTCGTCGATGACGATCTTGATCAGCCAAGGCGGAATCAAGTCGAAGCCCGTCGTCAGGCTTGCAAACAGGAATGTGCCGACAACCAACGTGCGATGGGGGCGAAGGTACTTGAGAACGCGGAGCAGAGTTTTCACAACGTGTTCCGGAGGATGAGGCTAGATGACCGGGGTCGGTTCCTTCCGCCAATACTTGTCGAATTCCTTCAACTGGGTGAGCGTAGACATATCCGTCATGCGGTCCAAAAACAGCTTCCCGATCAGGTGATCCATCTCATGCTGGATACAGACCGCGTATAACCCGTCCGCTTCGAAGTCGAGCGGACGGCCGTCCCGATCCAGCGCATGAACCCGCACCACCGAGGGGCGGGTCACCTTTCCGCGCAAGCCGTCGACGCTGAGACAGCCTTCCCAATTCTCCACTTGCTGTGGGCCGTAATAGACGATTTTCGGGTTGATCAGCGTGGTATTGGGAAAGCCCCCTTCGCCCTCGCATCCCATCACCACGAGCTGAATGGACCGGGAAACCTGCGGGGCGGCCAGTCCGATTCCCGGTTCGTCCAGCATGGTGGCGAACATGTCGTCGATAAATTGCTGGAACTCTTTCGACTTGATGTCTCGAGGATCCACCGGGGTCGCGGTTTTCCGAAGAACGGGATTGCCCAGTTTTGCGATCGGAAGCACAGCCATATTGGGTCGTGACGAAGGTTCCCCGCGCGGGACGGCGCGCGAGGGTGTCTACACCTATAGCATGGGAGATTTTTGACCCGCAACCTGATGCATCATCCCTGGCGCGCGCCGGAACGCTTCGGCTCGGGGAAGGCGAACGTATCCTTCTCGATGTTCCACCATTCTTTCCACTCATTGGTCCATTCGAGCCGGTCCTGCTTGGTGGACGTATCCCAGTCATGGAATTCCGTTTCGTGCCTCGTCAGGATCCAAAGCGATTGTACCGCCGACAGTCCGACGAATCGTTCTTCGTCGGCCACCATGTCGATCAAGATCGGGACGACGGACTTTTCCCGGACGTACCGGGCCTCGAACGCGGCGGCTTTTCTGATGCTCGAATTGGCGTCCTTCCCCATTACCTCAATGGCTTCCGGTGTCTTGGAGGGATCCAGTCGCACGGCGACGCGCAGGGCATGCTCGCGCACACGCGGGATTTCATTCGGTTCCCTCGCGGTAGCCACAAGAGCCGGCACGGCGGACACGGCCTTCAACATTGAGATGGTTTCAATCGCGTTGTAGCGGATGCGAGGCCCCGGCATCGTCAAGGCCTTCACCAACACCGGAACCCCCGGCTCGCCGAGATGAACGAACTCGCCCATAGCCCAGAACTCCTGTTTCCCTTCGAGGAGAGGCAGCAGAGCCTCCGCACGCTGGACCTCCTCGGGACTCAGCGCTTTTGTATTCTGGGGGACGGTTTCGGCCGGAGTGTCGTGACCCTTCGGCGGCATTTCGAAGGGCATCTGCACTGGGATCAGCGGCGACGTCGAAACCGCCATTGCGAATCCCGGGGCGTAAAGGAGGCCTCCGATAAACAGCCCCGCAGTGAGGCCCGGACAAAGTCTAATGAGGTTCATGATGTCCTTTCTTTTGGATCAGTATTCTTCGTCATCTCTCGCCGACCGCCGGTGCACCAGCTCATATAATACCGGCAATACGACTAAAATCAAAAAGGCGGCCGTCAGCATTCCGCCGACCACCACGCGAGCCAAAGGTTTCTGCGCTTGGGAACCGATGCCGGTGGCGAGCGCGGCGGGAAGCAACCCGATGGCGGCGCCCAGCGTCGCCATCAGAATGGGCCGCATCTGCGCATCCGCCCCGGCGACAACCGCTTCTCTGAGGGAAACTCCGGTCTGCCGTAATTCCTCGATTCTTGATACGAGAAGAACTCCTCCGAGAATCGCGACGCCGAGCGTTGAGATGACTCCCACAGCGGCTGATATGCTGAAGGGGGTCTGGGTTGCGACGAGGGATAGGACCCCGCCTACCAGGGCGAAGGGAACCGTCGCCAACACCAAGAGCGCGTTCTTGAAGGAATCGAAGGTCGTATAGAGCAGCAATAGAATTATCAATAGGCTGATCGGCACGATCAGCGTCAATCGCTTCTGCTCGTCCTTCAACTGGTCATACTGGCCCGCCCATTCCATGCGGTAACGCTCCGGCAATGAGACTTCCTTCGCTAAGCGTGCCTGGGCTTCTTCGACTGTGCTTTGCAAGTCCCTGTCGCGGACGCTGAATTTTATCGGAATGTACCGTTCGTTGTTTTCTCTGTAGATGATGAACGCGCCGGTCTGGGTCGTGATCGTGGCCAATTGCTTTAGGGGAATGCGGGCGCCGTCCGGAGTGCTTACCAAGATGCTGCTGATCGCCTCCATGTCTTGCCTGTACTCCGGAAGAAACCGGACGACGAGATCAAATAGTCGCTCGCCCTCATACACCTGGGTGACGGCCTGCCCGCCGACGGCCGCTTGAACGACGGCATTAACGTCCGCCACCTGTAAACCGTAACGAGCGCTGGCTTCGCGATCGACTTCGATCAATAAGTTCGGCTGCCCGACCAAACGGAAAATGCCCAGGTCTTTTACCCCCTTGACGCTTTTCATGATACTTTCGATTTCCACCGCTTTGGCTTCCATCTTCTTGAGATCGGTCCCGAAGAGCTTGATCGAGTTCTCCCCTTTCACGCCGGACATGGCCTCTTCCACGTTGTCCTGGATGACTTGGGAGAAGTTGAATATCACGCCTGGAATTGCATGCAGACGCGCTTCGATTTCCTCGATCAGTTTGTCCTTATCCAGGCCCGGGCGCCAGTCTCTCTGCGGTTTGAGATTCGCGAGAAACTCGGCGTTGAAAAAACTGGTCGGGTCCGTCCCGTCATCCGGGCGGCCCAGTTGAGACACTACGCCGGTGACTTCAGGAGATTCTCTGAAGATGCCTCGGATGTCGCTCGCCAACTTCGCCGCCTGATCGAAAGAAATGTCGACCGGCATGGTGGCGCGAACCCATAGATTGCCTTCTTCCAGCGCCGGCATGAACTCGCCTCCCAGCGATTGCAGCGCGGCAAAGGTCAGCATCAGCAGGCCTGCGGCGACCCCAAGGACCGTCACCTGGTGTTGGAGCGAAAAGTCGAGGACGCCCCGATAGACCTTCCGAACCGTCCTGACGAGTTTCGTGTCCTCCTCGCTGAGCGGACCTCGAAGGAGAAACGAACAGAGAACCGGTGCGAGCGTGAAGGCCATCAGAAGCGCGCCGCTCAGGGCGAACCCGTAAGTGACGGACATGGGAGCGAAGATCTTCCCCGGAACTCCGGTCATCGTAAAGAGGGGAATAAAGGCCACGACGATGATGGCGGTTGAGGATAATATCGGCCGTCCCACCTGCTTGGCGGCCCGCACGATGTGCTGATTTAAGGTCACGTTGTGCGACTTGGAGTGGGCTAAATGAAAGAAGATGCTTTCCACCATGATCAGCGTGGCGTCCACGATGATTCCGAAATCGATCGCTCCCAGCGATATCAAGTTCGCCGATTGACCGACCAGCACCATCATTCCGAATGTGAAGAGGAGGGACAACGGAATGGTCAACGCGACGATCAAGGCGGCTCGAAAATGCCCCAGGAATACGAAGAGGATGATGAACACCAACGCCATCCCGCTGATCAAAATATCGGTGACCGTCTCGACGGTAGTGTGAATCAACGCCGTCCTGTCGTAAAACGTCCTGATCTTGACTCCGGGAGGCAGTTTCCATGTATTGAGTTCCTGTACCTTCTCTCGGACCCGTTCCAGCACGGGCAGCGCCTTATAGCCTCGCTGGAGCAACACGACGCCTTCCA
>JBBILH010000017.1:20992-28785 GCA_037445005.1 Nitrospira sp. | reverse complement strand
GTCATCGATCCCGACTTTGCCGAGCCGAACGCGATGTCCGACGGACACCGTCCCGAGCGATTTAACGAAAACGGGCGTTCCCTCCTTGGCCGCCACCATCACGTTCTCAATGTCCCGAAGATCGTTGATGAGCCCGAGGCCGCGGATGTTGTAGTTCTGCGCTCCGACCGTGAGGTAGTTGCCCCCGACGTTTGAGTTGCTGTTGTTCAGCGCCGTCATTACCTGCGACAGGCTCACGCCGTAACTCAGCAATTTCCCCGGATCGATGTCGATGTGGTACTCCTTCGTCGTGCCGCCGAATCCGGTGACGTCGATCACGCCGGGGATGCGCTTGAATTCGCGCCGGGCCTGCCAATCCTGAATGGTCTTCAGGTCCGTCAATGTGGCGTCTCCGGCGCTGGTCATCTCGTAACGGTAGATCTCCGCGATGGCCCACCAAGGCGACAGGCTGGGTTGCACTCCGTTCGGCAACTGCACCGAGATGAGCCGATTCAGCACTTCCTGTCTGTCGCGGACGATATCGGTATTGAAATCAAAGTAGATCTTGATGTCGCTCAATCCGAATATCGATAAAGACCTGATGTCCTTGAGTCCGGGCATGCCGGTCAGCGCCACTTCGATCGGAATGGTGATTTGCCGTTCGATTTCTTCGGCGGACCATCCGGCATTCTGGGTGATCAGCTCGACCATGGGCGGAGAGGGGTCCGGATAGGCGACGATATCGAGCTGGTGAAATGCGTAGAGACCCCCGAACAACAGAGCAAGGCCTAAGGTGCAGAGGAGGAATCGCTGGACCAGGGAGATCTCAACGATGCGGGCAATCATGCGCGAGGTTGGGTTCCGATTGACGGCCGACGAGTTGCAGGCGGAATGATCAGCCTTTGGCTTCTTGTCCCTTGATGAGCACGGCGCCTTTGACGACGATACGCTGCCCCGATTTCAGTCCCTGGACGACGCGAACGATCCCGGGCGCAATAGGCGAAACGGTAATCTCTTTCTTCACATACTGTTCGGGGCCTTCCACGACGTAGACGAACTGCTTCCCGTCCGCTTCGAGCACCGCCTCCCGAGGAATCGTCAGGAGCGGCGTGTTCTCGCCCACCCGCAGATGCAGGCGCGCGAACATTTCCGGTTTGAGTTTGTGTTCGGGATTATTGACCCAGGCCCGAAGCTTGATGGTGCGCGTCGTCGGATCGACGATATCCCCGACCGCGGCGACGGTCGCCGGGAAGGCGACATCCGGATAGGCCTCGACCGAGACTTTCGCGTACTGTCCTTCCCTGACGAGCGCCAGGTCTCGTTCATAGACGTCGGCGACGACCTGCAGCATGTCGAGATCCGCGACGGTAAAGAGCACCTGCCCCGACTCCCCGCCGACGGACTGGCCCGGCGTCACGCTGCGCTCGACTACCACGCCGGTCAGAGGGCTTTTCAGCTCGAAACGCGCCGTGATCTTTTGCTTGTCGAGCGGTTTGTTCAATTCTTCGGGCGGGACGCGCAACGAAAGCAATCGTTCTTTGGCGCGGCGAAACTCGGCGCGGGCTTTGACCAATTCGTTTTCCGCCTGCTTCAAGTCCTTGAGCGGCATCGCTTTGTTTTCATAAAGATCCTTTGCAAGCTCGTGCGCGCGGATCGCGTATTGAAGATCCGAGTCTTCCTTCACGTACTCGGAGTAAGCCTGCGCGATGTCCGGGCTGTCTACGATCAGAACGATGTCTCCCGTTTTAACCTTGTCCCCGAGGTGCGCCCTTACTTCAATGACGCGGCCCTGGACCGGTGAGGAGATGCGTGAAAACCTGTCTTCCCCGTAGGCCACCTTGCCCGCCAGGGTCAGGTCGTGCTCGCCGGAACCGACCTCGACGGCTCCTACTTCCACGCGCGGTTTGGATTCGACGGCCTGTTCGATCGCTTTGGGGGGCGTTGCGGCATTGGATGGAGTCGGTTGGTCTCTTTGACTGCAGGCGCAGAGCAATAAGAAGGTTAAGGTCAAGGTCGAGGATGTGCCGAAGGAAAGTGACTGCACAAGTCTCCGCGAATTCATCTGAGGCTCAACCTTAGCCTGAGCCTCAACCTTTCTTGGATTCACGAGCGGATCTCCTGGCCTACCGCGCTTTCCAATTGGAACAGGTTGTGCTGGTACGTGTAGAGCGCCTCGATGTAGTTCTGCTGAATCGTCCGCGAGGTTCTGGCGGCGTCGAGCAATTCAAGGATCGTCGCCCCGCCCCGTTCGTAAGCCCGCTCCACGATCGTAAACGTCGACCGCGCGTCATCGAGCACTCCGCCGACGAACGCTTCCACCAGGCGCCGGCTCTGAATCAGGTTTCGGTAGGCCACCTCGACTTCATTCTCTACCTGATTGAGCGTCTTATTCAAGTCGGCTTCAGCCGTTTGGACCGCCACCTCCGCTTGACGGATGCCGCCTTGATTACGATTGAACAGGGGCAGGGGCAGGCCGAGATTCAACGCCCATTGCTGGGGATTGTCCGGGCCTTGCGGTCCCTGAATTCCATACCCGGCGCCGACGGTGACGTCGGGAATACGGTAGGCCTTCGCCAGCCTCAGATCCGCTTCGCGCTGCGAAACGGTGAAGCGTTTGGCCCGAAGATCCGGACGAACATCCAGGGCCGAAGTCCGGAGCTTGTTGATGTCCGGATCGATTCGGCGAAAGTCCATGTCCGTCGTCAATTCAACGGTCGTTCTTGGAGACAGCCGAAGAAGTTGCCGCAAATCTCCACGGGCCGATTCCCCTTCCTGCAATGATTGGATGACTTGCGATTGGAAGTCGACCATCTGTAGGCGAATGCGGATGAGGTCGACTTCGGCGATGTAGCCCTTCTTAAAGCGAATCGTGTTGATGTCCAAGATGCGGGCAAAGCGGTCCCGATTCTCTTCCGCCAGCGTCAGACGTCGTTGGGCCAACTGAACGCGGTAATAGGTGTCTTTGACGGCAAGACCGAGCTGGCGGATGGCGTCCTCGAACGCCGCCTCCGCGGACTGGGTCCCGAAGCCGGCGCTTTCGATTCGATAGCCGCGTTTGCCGGCGAGCTCGAACAACTGCTGAATCTGCCCGATCAGAGCCCCGCTGTTCGATGCCGTGCGGCCTTGCGTAAAAGAGCTCAGCGTGCCGATCGTCGCTACAGGATTGGGAAAGAGGCTTGCGGTAATCTGTTGTCCCTTGCTGTAGTCGATTCCGTATCGTGCGATGATGACGTCGAGGTTCTGTTTGAGAAAGAGAGCGACGGCGTCGTCCAGGCTGAGGCGAATTGCGGGGGGGGCCTCCGCCTCCTTACCGGCCGGTATCGGGGCGGACCATACCGTGCTGACCAGCAGTGAAGCAGTGGCCAGGAAGCTGAATGTGATGAAGAATCGGGCCGGCGGAGGTCGACGGGCTAGTCCCGCGAACACGTAGGGTCTCCTGCATCATACCCAAAGCACCTGGAAGGCCGGAGGGCTCCAGTTCGCCGTATTTCCGTACAGGGCTGCATTATACAAGGTCTTGCCTTTGATGCAAAGAACCTCTTCAAAAACCGTAACTTAGTCGCCGCATAAGACGCTGTCCGGCTGAGTAAGGATGATGCGGATGAGAGGGGCCGTTAGCCCGCAATCTTCACGAGGGTTCGTGACAATACCGCGAAGACGCCTGGATGTCGGCGCAGCGCGTACGGTCTCGTAGCAGCGGCGTATCGGAGGTTCCAGGAGAAGTCATCGTGAACAATGCGGGTCAGAGTTCGGATCCGTTTCGCGAGCCCGAGGCCCGGAGGTGCTTTCTTACCCGAACTTGCTCATGGTGTTTGCGAAGCAGCTGCCGCCTGATGGTATTACGGTCTTCAGCGACGATCCGCACCAGGCGATCCACGTCTTCGGCGTGGTCACGGACCAATTCAGATAGCTTTTGCATTTGGGATTCAAGCCGATCAAGCCTCATCAGGGCCTCCTGAAGCGATTCCGCTGCCCCCGCTTTCTTTGAGGCCGCGATCGTCTGCTTCGATAACGAAGAAATCACGAGATCCTGCTTCATGACCGCTCCTTCTCCCTCACAGGGGCCGGACCCATTGTTCTGGACCGTAGTATCGACCGCTCACCGTCCGATGTCAACGAATTCGGTTCCTTTCTATTTATTGGTGGTCCTGCTAAAATCGCGCAATGAATAACATCTTCACGATGGTGCTTGCCGGCGGACGAGGCGAACGGCTTCATCCGCTCACGGCGCACCGCGCCAAACCGGCCGTTCCCTTCGGCGGGAAGTACCGGATCATCGATTTCACTTTGAGCAATTGCCTCAATTCCGGACTGCGTAAAGTGGCCGTGCTCATCCAGTACAAATCACATTCGCTGGACCGGCATATCCGCACGGGATGGGACGTGCTGAACGCCGAACTCGGCGAGTACATCGCCTCGATCCCGCCTCAACAGCGCATCAGCGAAGAATGGTACCGAGGCACGGCCGACGCCGTGTATCAGAACCTATTCTTGCTGGAGAACGAGCAGCCCGATTACGTACTCATTCTTGCCGGCGACCACATCTACAAGATGAATTATATGGAGATGTTCCATTGGCTCGTCGCCAAGAGCGCCGACGTCGTCGTGGGCGCGCTCGACATCCCGATTGAAGAGGCCAGTCGATTCGGCGTCATGGCCGTCGATAGCGACTATCGCGTCACGCAGTTCGACGAAAAGCCGGCCGACCCCGCGCCGATCCCGGGCGATCCCTCGAAGGCCTTTGCTTCAATGGGCATCTACCTGTTCAAGGCCCAAAGTTTGCGCGAAGAACTCATCGCTGACGCCCGCGAAGGCACCGCCCATGATTTCGGCAAGAACATCATTCCGCGCATGATCCGGACTCGCCGCGTCTACGCATTTAAGTTTCAGGATGCCAATAAGAAGTCCGTCAAGTATTGGCGCGACATCGGAACGCTCGACGCCTATTGGGAAGCGAATCTCGATCTGGTCGCCGTCGATCCCCTCTTCAATCTCTACGATCAGCAGTGGCCGATTCGCACGTATCAAGGACAGTTTCCTCCGGCCAAATTCGTTTTCGCTCAAGACTATCAGGGCGGTCGCATGGGAGTAGCGTTGGATTCGATCGTCTGCGGGGGGTGCATCATCTCCGGCGGTCGCGTCCAGAACAGCGTGCTGTCTCCGAACGTGCGAGTGCAGGATCATGCCGATGTGCGCGATTCCGTGATCATGGAAAACGTCACGATCGGAGAACACTGCCGGATCCGCCGAGCCATCATCGACAAGGATGTGACCATCCCTCCGAAAACGGAAATCGGCTACGACCGTGAGCTTGATGCCCAGCGGTTTCACGTCACGGAATCGGGTTTGGTCGTGATTTCGAAGGGGATGAAACTCCATGCCGCCCTCGATACATCCGGTTGACCTGATCGAGTCCCTGCGCCAGCGGCATCTGACTCCCGCGATCGTCTTTCTGACTTCCCGCCGCGCATGCGATGAAGCGATGGAGTCGTTTGATCACGTTAACGCCGTGCTGCCTCCCGCTCGCCAACAGGCCATAGCCGCCGTTCTGGACCACGTGATCGCGCAATATCCCAGCATCGCGGAGCATCCGTTGATTCCGACCGTCCAACGGATCGGTGTGGCCGCCCATCATGCGGGGCATCTGCCCTCCTGGAAGATTGCCGTGGAGGAGCTAATGCGCCATGGGTGTCTCGATGCCGTGTTCGCGACGACGACATTGGCGGCAGGCGTGGATTTCCCTGCCCGTACCGTCGTCATCACGCAGTCGAGCATCCGCAAGGCCCGTGATTTCACCGACTTGAGCGTCGGCGAGGTCCAGCAGATCGCCGGCCGGGCCGGCCGGCGCGGCAAGGACCACGTGGGCTTTGCGATCGTGACCCCGTCTCCGTATATCGATCTGGGGATCCTGACCAAGGGACTGACGGGACACCCGGAGGCGATCAACAGCCAATTCGTCGTCTCCTATCCGATGGTGCTCAATCTCTTGAAGGCCCATCCGCTGGATCAGATGCAATCCATCTTGGCAAAAAGCTTCGCGCAGTTCCAACTGAACCAGCGCGCCGAATTGCTCGAACGGAAATTGGACGATGTGCACCGCCGGATGGAACCCTACGGCCCGCGGGTTTGCACCGACTGGATAACTCAGTGGCAGATGTTCGATCAAGTCCGTCGCCAGCGGTCTCATCGAACGGCCGTCAGAAAACACGAGCCTCCCGAGGTCTCCGCGCGTTTCCGGTTTCTGACACCCGGACGGGTGGCCGGACTGTCGAAGACCCGCGGGGTCGTTCTTCGACAATACCGGAGCAAAGGCCAGAAGAGCCCGATGGTCACGATGCTTCGCGCGGGCGGCGCTATTACCGAATGCCCCGCCGCGATGGTCACCGAGGTCTTCGACCGGATTCTCGACTGCGTGGAGATTCCCTCCTATCCGTGGTGCGCTCCGGAAAGCCTGGAGTCGTTGATGAAGGATCTGGAGGATTTGCCCACTCGACTGCCGCCCCTGCCCATTCTGATCTCGAAAGACGACGAGCCGATCCCCGATTCGGTCGTGCAGACGTTGGGCGATTTTTCATGCCCAAGTTGTCCGTCGCGCTCGGCCTGTCAGAAAGACCATCTCCATGCGAGCAAGCTGCGCCAAGAGCAGCATAGGCACGTGAAGTCGATTCAAGCCCTGCGCACCAGCCTGTGGCACCGGTTTCAAGAACGGATAGAAGCGTTGCAGAAATTCGGTTATCTGACCGCGACGGCGCAACTGACCGAAATGGGCGAATGGGCGCGCCTGATCCGAATCGATCATTCCCTTCTCATTACGGAATTGATCCGCGCCGAGGCCTTCACCGGCGCGGATCCGTCGCTGCTGGCGGCCGTCATGTCGAGCATCGCGCACGACGACGACCGTCCGGGCATGTTCCCCCGCGTGAGTTCAGGGCTCGGGTCGCTGTTGGGGCAAGTGAGGAAGCTCGCGGCCTCTCTCGAAGCCTACGAAGAGCCCCCGCTGCTTCGCGCGGACATCGCGGCCGTCACGGAACGGTGGATCGCCGATCCGGCGCTCACCTGGATCGGCCTGTGCAAAACGACTACGATGGCGGAAGGCGACATCTATCGTCTCCTGGCGAGAACGCTCGAGTATCTCTCTCAAGTCCATCAACTCAAATCTACGCACCCGGCCCTGGCCGATTGCGCCTCGCGAGCCATGGCGGTGCTCCGCCGCGGTGTGCTGGAGGAACTACCGTGAAAACGTCGTTCGTCGCTCGTGAAGCGTATCTCGTCCGAGCCCTGATCGCTTCACGCTTCACGCTTCACGAATAACGAGGATTTTGTGACATCCGACGAGCTCGAACAACTGCTGGCCCAGCAACCCGTCGCCCTGTTACATCGCTTGGCTCGTGGACGGATTCCCCGGCATTTTCGCTCCGGCAAGCGAAAGCTGATCGAACTGCTGATCCGGCATTCGGCCCAGAACCGGGCCGGATTCGAATCCGACCTGCAGGCGCTGATCGGCGAACGACAGGCGCGGCCCGGCCCGTCTCAACAGCAGGAAGCGAGGCGCCCTTCGCAAAGCGGGTCGTCCGATCGGCCCGCGCCGGCCCACCATGAGCCGGTATCTCATGAGCCGGCGGTGTCTTTGCAATCGTGGCTTGAAGGGATCGGCGTGCCGGCTCCCCAGCCGTTTGTGCCTGATGCCTGGCAACTTGACGCCTTGGAAAAGCTTCGGACCGGCGATGTCGTGGTGAGCGTTCCCACCGGCAGCGGAAAGACCTACGTCGCGGTCGAAGCATCAAAACGCGCGATAGAGGAGAGCAGAACGGTCA
>JBBILH010000017.1:0-20978 GCA_037445005.1 Nitrospira sp. | reverse complement strand
CGCCGCTCAAGGCGCTTTCCAACACAAAGTACACGGAATTCTGCCGGATTTTCGGCGCGGAGCGAGTCGGGATTCTAACGGGCGACCGGCGGGACAACGGACAGGCTCCCCTCCTGATTATGACGACGGAGATCCTGCGCAATCTGCTGTACGACGCCGCCGGGGGTGAGATAGACCTCCGGCTGGATACGCTCGGTCTGGTCATCATGGACGAGTCACAATACCTCGCCGATCCGGAGCGCGGTGTCGTGTGGGAAGAAACGATTATCTTCTGCCCGTCCCAAGCGAAACTGCTGCTCCTCTCCGCTTCGATAGGGAATCCGAACGACGTCGCTGATTGGCTGACCTCGATCAGGCCGGCGCCCTGTCACCTGATAAAGCACAGCAAACGCACCGTCCCTCTCCGTGCCGGATATATGCACCCCGACGGGAAATTGACTCCGCTCTTCCGGACGCTCGGCATTCCACACGGACATCCGGGTCATTGGCACCCCGAAGCCAAACGCCTTTTCACCCGCTATGAGGAAGAGACGACCTCCGGCCGCTCCCGCCGGTAGATGAGTCTCGTGAAGCGTCGTACGTCCTTCGATCCCTCGGCATCGCCTGGGTCGAGGGACGAAACCGCCTGTACGTTTCGAGTTTCAGGTTCCAAGTTCAAAGTTTGACGTTGTCCGGATTAACTCTTCAAACCTGAAACTTGGTACGTGAAACATGAAACCTCCGACCGATACGCTTCACGAACGACGTTTCACAGGCTTTTAGAATATAAGCGTGACTCCGGCCGTAAGTCCGTGCCGCAGCGATTCGAACTGTGTGAGAGGAAATGTCGATTCCCCCCCGCTGACGGGATGAGTTTTGAAATCTCCATCGACAAGGCGATTGTAGTAAAGACGATAGCCGACCGTGGCGGCGATATGTCTGGTAAACAAATATTTCAATCCGACATCCAGGTCGGCGCCCATTCCTAAGCCTTTCATCGAAAAGCTGGGATTCTGTTCGAGATCACTCCGTTGATGATGGACATCGCGGTTGTCCAAGAGGCTGACGGGAATGAACGCAATGGTGCCGTTGACGCTGAATCGACGGGTCAAGAAATACTCCGCGGTCCCGCCCAGGCGGAGCGAATGCCAGTCGGTGGTGTTCGTGATGACCTTCACGCCTTGGAGCGAATTTGTTCCGGTAGGCGAACAGGTCAAACCGGGAATGACCCCGGGATTGCACGCGAGTTGCCCCAGGCTCACCGCTTGATATTCCGTATGCCAGTACTGGTAGCCGCCGAAAACATCGAGGTACCCTCGATGATTGGCGAACTCTTTGACGCGGGCGCCGAGATCCACGTTGATGTACCACATGCTGTTGTTGTTGATGTCGCTCTGCGTGCGGGAAAACAACCGTTGCCCCGTTCCGTAATCGTCATCGATGAGACGCCCGCCTCCGATGTCGGCGATCCCGACGTTGAGCTTACCGAAGACCTTAGGAGACAGCCAGAATTTTCCGGCGAGATCGACGACGTTGGTGCCGACGTCTTTGTAAATCAGTTTCGAAGTGGGATTGCCGAGTCCGGCCACGGACGAGGCGTTGTGCGCCCAGCGCGTATCACCCACGCTCAACCACGTTCCGGCGCTCAGCTCAATCTTGGGACGGCGTTCTTCAGCGGGCTCCTGTGCTGAGCCGGCGCCCGGACAGGCCGTCGCAACCAGAACCGACAACACCAACCACCTCCGCCCGTTCATCGCCTTGCTCCCCCTCGTTGAATGATCACGGTATCGACACATCGCTCGATCGTCTCCGGCATGACGCGCCGGCAGGCGCCGCGAATGTCCTCGATGGCGGCGTTTCGCTGCAAGTAGGCGGCCCACCAGACCAACCAGGTTCCCAAAGCAAATGCCGAAAGAACGCCGACTATCCACTGCACGAGGAGGCGGACCGGAAACGGGGACGCCTGATCCCTTGGTTCCGCAGAGCTTTCCGGCTCGACCACTCGCAGATTCGCCATCGCACTCGTCCTCAGTCGGGGCTCAGGACTTTCGATCACCCATCCTACTGGACCGGTAGGATTCTTGACACCCTTTTTTAGGAATCGACAGCGACGACTCAGGGTTCTCCCTTGACCCATCGCGCCACGGACCTGTATAAACGCTGTCTGCTCTCGGAAGAGGCTAGTGCTGAGCGCTAAGTCCTGAGTGCTGAGACAGGACAAATCCCCGACCGCATTCAGTTTTTGCTCAGCACGTCGCACTCGGTACCCGGCACTTCTCAAGAAGGCGCCCGTAGCTCAATGGATAGAGCACCAGACTACGGACCCGCCGGAAGGCGGAATATGATTCCCAGGCGACTTCGCGCGCCCTTAGCTCAATTGGATAGAGCACCAGACTACGGATCTGGGGGTTGGGGGTTCAAATCCCTCAGGGCGCACCATACCTTGCTTGGCGTGTACCGCCGCCTCTTTAGGTCCCTAAGTAATTGACGCGCGCGGATAAACACCATACGTAGTTTTGAATTTCTCTCGTAGAGCCGCCTCATCGGCGTTAGCCCTCCGATATTGACGGCGGCGAATGGACACCTCGCGTAGGTCTTTCCTTGCCTTGTAATCCGCGCACTCTGTAGTCGTGGCCTTAAAACCCCTCTTGAATCATTGACTTCTGCAAGGCCGAGTCCATAGACTACCCCGTCCTGAATCGGATGAACTTCCAGGGTGAAGGGGGCGACATACAGGCTGAGCCGTCGCACATGCTCCCGGTCGAGACGTGTAGGCTCTCGGGATTGCAGATAAGATTTTCGTGTTGAGGCAGCCACGGATCTCTCTTCGTCGCTGAGATCCTACGCCGGTTGGAAGGCCAAATGAGCGAAGCCTTGAGCGGAAGGAACCGAATCTGCTTGGTAAGGCGATGCGCCTTCGTCGGGGCAATGGTTTCGACTCTCCTCGCGTGTCCGCCCTTCTCCACCGCTCTTGAGCAGGCCCCGAGACTCCTAGCCGGTCATACCAACGAAGTCTTGGCCGTCGTCTTCTCTCCCGATGGACGCACCCTCGCTTCAGCCGGCACCGACCAATCGATCAGGCTGTGGGAAGCCGACACGGGACATGATCTCCGAGTCTTTCGGGGGCATCTTGGGGCGATCCACGCCCTCGCCTTTTCACCGGACGGAAAGATTCTCGCCTCCGGCAGCGCCGATACGACCGTTCGGTTATGGGACGTTTCGACCGGCCACGAACTTCGCGCGCTCAGTTCCACGTTCGGCGCTGTGCGCGCCGTCGCCTTCTCCTCCGACGGCAGTCGAATCGCCACCGGCGGCAATGATGGAAGCTTTCGACTGTGGGAAGTCTCCAGCGGCAAGGAATTGAAATCGGTCCGCGGTCAATTCGGCGTGGTCTTTTCGCTTCGCTACTCTCCGGACGGTAAATTGTTGGCCACCGGAAGCAGCGACGGGCAGGTGCATCTGTGGGACCTGGCGACAGGGCGGCAACGTCAGGCGCTCTCCGGACATACGGGCCCTGTCCACAGTCTCGCGTTCCAACCCTCCAGTGAATGGCTCGCCAGCGCCTCGGCGGATGGAACGATCCGAATTTGGGACTTGGACAGCGGGCATGAGCATCTCACAATGACCGGCCATAAGGGCGAGATTCACGCCATAGCTTATGCGCCGGACGGCCGTACGCTGATCTCATCGGGCGCCGACGGCACCGTCCGTGTCTGGGACACGGCATCCGGAAATGAGCGTCATACGCTGGGCGGCCATAAGGGACCGGTCTGGTCCGTCGCCATCTCGCCCGATGGCGCCATGGTGGCGACCGGCGGCCGTGATCGAACCGTGCGCCTGCAACCTCCGACTCCGCCGACGCTGAGCGCCCAGTTATCCGAAAAGATGCTGCGCCGCGGCAACGAGATCGGCACTCCGCCGTCCCCACCGCCCCTTCCGGAGGCCGACCTCGCCATTCGCCCGCTCGAAGTGAAGGCCGGTAGCGACGTCAACCTCACCCTGACGGTGAAGAATATGGGGAAGGGGCCGCTGTACCGCTTCCAGGCCAGGATCAAGAGCGACGATCCCGCCCTCGACGGGCATCTCTTTTACCTCGGAAAAATCGACGGCGGACGGCAAGCGGAAGATGTCGTCGCGATTCATGTCCCGGCCGATCGTCCTGACGGCGCCTTTCCGATCCGCCTGGAGTTCGAAGAGTACAACGGTTTCGTGCCGGACCCTCTGAAAGCGATGATCGCAATGAAGGGGCTTCCTCGGCCGCGGTTTGCCTATACGCTTCAGATCGTCGACGACGGCAGCGGCAGTTCCGTGGGCAACGGTGACGGGCGCATCCAGAAGGGCGAAGCAGTCGATCTGCTCGTCACGGTGAAGAACGTGGGGGTGGTGCCGGCGCAGAACACCACGATCGAGTTGTCGGTGCCGCCGAGTCACGGCCTCAGGCTCGCGAAGCCCCTGCTCGATTTCGGCCCGCTCAAACCCGACGAGACCAAGCGCGGCACCGCCAATTTGTTCGTGGGGCGCGACGCCCGTGATGAGCAAATCTCCATCCGACTTTTCATCAAGGAGCGCGGCTCCAACACGACCCTCGACGAAACAGTCAAGCTGGCGGTCGACCATCGGGCGACATCGCAGATCGTGGCCACCAACAAGCTGGTGACGATCGACACGCCGTCGGTGAAGGTCCACAGCGGCGCCGGGGCCGACACGTCCGTCATTGCGTCCGGCTCCCAGGGGCAGAGCCTTGCCGTTACCGGCGAACTCGGCGACTGGTATCGAGTGCAGATCACGCCAAACGAGGCGGGTTGGGTGGCAAAGGCTCAAGTGAAGGAGCACCACGAATCCGTGAAAGGAGACATGCCGGTGCCGATTATTTCCGGCGCTCCTGTCGTGAAGCTCTTTCAGAACGCGCCTCCGGTCATCGCGCTCGCCTCCCCCTCGGACAACACGGAAGTGGGCGCTGAGCGGATCAACGTGGCCGGCGCTGCGGCGAGCGAAAAAGGCGTGGCGCGGATCGAAATCCGACTTAACGGTCAGCTCGTGGGCCAACGAGACAGCCGGGGCATCGCCGTCAAGCCCGACGCGACGGACATCCACACGAACCTGGAATTCGCCGAGCGTCTGGCGCTGCGCGAAGGCAAGAACGAGATCGTCGTGACGGCCATCGATCGCGACAATCTGTCGGCCAGCCGGACGCTGCACGTCACCCGCGTCGCCGACAAGGGCAAGATCTGGGCGGTCGTCATCGGCATCTCGCAGTATAGGGCGGTGCAGCCGCTTCGATATGCCGATAAAGATGCGCTCGCCTTCCACGACTATCTGGCCAACCATATCGGCATCCCGAAAGACCAGACGACGCTCTTGCTCAATGACCAAGCCACGTTGATCAATCTCAAACGCACCCTCGGCACCGAACTCCGTCGCAAGGCCGGCGAAAAAGACACGGTCATCGTCTACTACGCTGGGCACGGCGCCCCGGAAGCCGACGCCTCCGCAAATGACGACGACGGCCTCGAAAAGTACATCGTGCCGTACGATGCCGACCCCAAGGATCTCTACACGACCGGACTTCCGATGCGCGAGATCGAGACGATCTTCCAACGGTTGACGCCGGAGCGGGTCATCTTCATCAGCGACTCCTGCTACAGCGGCGCGACCGCCGGACGCACGTTTGCCACCGCCTCCCGGCGCGCGGTCGTTTCTGAAAACTTTCTCTCGCGCCTCTCGAAAGGCAAGGGCCGCATCGTCTTGAGCGCCAGTAAAGCCAGCGAAGTGAGCGAAGAGCGCGAGGATCTCGGCCACGGCGTCTTCACCTATTACTTGCTGGAAGGCTTGCGAGGGAAAGCCGACGCCGACAAAGACGGCATTATCACCGTCGACGAGGCGTACGGCTACGTGTCGAAACGTGTCCCGGAAGTGACGGGACAAAATCAGCATCCGGTCAAGAAAGGCGAGGTCGAAGGCCAGTTGGTCCTCGGCCATGTGCGGTAATGTCGGAGCGCATTGTCTTGTATGGAGGAATCATGAGACGCCACAGAATGTTGGTGTTTGCAATAGGCCTGCCGCTGATCATATCAGGGTGTTTGGTCCGTGATGAATGGGCCCCGCCGACGTCGTACCAGGCCCCGACGACGCCACGGATCTTTGTCGCCAACGAAAGCTCGAACGATGTCAGCGTTATCGACGCCAACACCTATCAACCGCTCACCACCATTCCGGCGAAGAACCATTCCACCCACGATCTGGCGGTGACCAGAGACGGGCGGCGTTTGTTCGCGACCAACCTAGCGTCGGGGCGCATTTCCGTGATCGATACCGACAGGAAAGAAACCATCGCCTCGATCTATACCGGCGAACGCAGTCACGTCGTCGCCTTGACCAACGATAATACCCAAGTCTGGGTGGCCAACATCGGTGAGAATACCATCTCCATCGTGGATACGGTGACGTTTCGCATCCTTGGGACCATCCCGGTTCCCAAAGGGCCGACGGGCCTCACGTTTTCTCACGACGGTCGCTTCGCCTTTGTCAGCAGCCAGGGAGAAAAGAACGTGGCCGTGATCGACACCGCCACCCACCAGGTCATCAAGACGATTCCCGTCGGCGCGAACCCTCATTTTTTGGTCGTGAACAGGGCCGGGTACATCTGGGGGGTGAATACCGGTGAGAACGACGTCTACGTGTTGGACCCGGAGACTCACGAAAAAGTCGGCACCTTCGTCGTCGGGGACAAGCCGCAGCAGATCGCCTTCGGCTACAAGGGCACGATCGGCCCCCTCGCCTACGTCACGGTCGGCAGCCAGAATAAGATCGTCGCGCTGGGCGGCGATCCGAAGAGTCTCAAGGTAATGGATGAGATTGCGGTCGGCGAGGGCCCCAACGGCATTTGGTCTAATCCGGAAGGCACTAGACTGTACGTGGCGCATGACAAGGGCAATGAGATCCGCGTAATCGATACGGGAACGGGCCAGACGATCGCCACCGTGCCGGTCGGTCGCAAGCCGATTCGCGTCGTGGTGTCACAATAAACAGATGTAAGGCTGAGGGCCGAAGGCTGTAGTGTGGAACATAATCGAACCACGTAGCACTCAGGACTCAGCACACGGTTCTCAGCACTGAGTTCGGATGGAGGATCACATGAAGAAACCAGTTATCATCGCCGCAACGGCCGCATTACTTACCCTTAGCATCAGCCTCGTCTCTTTCCTTGGCCTTAGCCTTAACGTGGCTTTCGCTCAGGGCGCGCCGGTCGGCAACGCCACCAATGCGGTCGGAACACTTACGATTATCAGAACCGATGGGGTGCAGCAGCGGTTACAAGGCAAGGGCAACGTGCCGCTTTTTGAAGGCGACGTGGTGCAGACAGACGGCAGCAGTCAGGCGCTCATCGAATTTCAAGAAGGCATTCAGGTAGCCCTCAACGAAAGCACGAGCTTTAAGCTCCTATCGCGTTGGGAAAAGGACAAGCCTACGACCAGGATAATCAGACTCAAGGGGGGAGAAGTGTGGGCCAAGACCTCCGGCGGACCCAAGCGCTTCGAGGTCGAAACCCCGGTTGCTACGGCAGCGGTGAAAGAGACGGAGTTTAATTTGAAGGTGCAGGAGGACGGCCAAAGTATCCTGACCGTCATCCAGGGGGTCGTCCAGTTCGGCACCCCCTTCGGCACCTGTCCGATCAGAACCGACACGATCAGCTACGGGGTGCGCGGGAAAAAATGCACTAAGCCTGCCGCGACCGACGCCAAGGCGGCGATTGCCTGGACTGACACGCTGCGGGCGTCCAAGTGACCAGCCTCAAGCTTCGAGGGTGACGGAATAGGGCTCGTTTATGAAGCGAGCGACCGCGCTGCTGATCTGTACGTCGGTGCTGCTGTGGCATCCGTCCGGCGCGTTCGCCTGCTGTCAAACTGCCGTAAGTTGCGTGGCGGCGGTGGTTTCCGCCGGGACGACCTGCATCGTGGATGCGGCACTCTCCGCCCTGGAAGTGGCGAAGCGGCAACTGGAGAAGGATCAAGCAAGCCGCAAGCAGGAATTCGACGAGGCCCTTCGGCAGATGGAGGCGGAGGCGACTGCTGCTGTGGCTCAAGCCCAGCAAGTCGCGGACGACGCGCTCCGCTCCCTGCGCGCCTCTGATGCCGACGCGCGCCGTATCACCGGCGAAGACACAAGGCGTCTTCAAGCGGCGCTCAACCAGTCCGTCCAACAACAGGCTCCGCCGCTCAACGGACCGGCGCCCGCTACCCAGTCGAATCGAATTGCCGCTCTCGGCACACAGACCACTGCGGCTCGTATCGGAAGCCCAACGGCCCTCCCCCAAAGCGGGTCCGCTTCGGACTCAACCTTGGAGCGACAGAAGCTGCTCGCCGACGGCTCATTGGAATCGATGCAGCGTTTGATCGCGATTGAATTGAAGAAAGCGACAGCCCTTCGGCAGATCCAGTTCGCCTCCGCGCAACAAGCCGCTCTGGCCAAGCAGGCGGCGGTGAAGAGCCAGATGCAGGGGACGTTCAACGACCTGATCATCGTGGGATTCGACACCCTCACCGTCGCCATCGTCAAAATCCTTCAAGCTCAGAACCTGGTGGAGGCGCCCAAGCTGCTGACGGTGGTGATCGCCGAAGCCGCGGCCTTGATCGAGCGCTATCAGCGTCAGATCGAACCGGGATTGAGGAACGTGGCCAACCAGCTCGAACAGCAGCTGGATCCGATGCGGGCCGCCGCTGCCATGATGCAGCAACATGCCGCCAATGCCGCGCTCATTCTTGCCAAGATGCAGCAAGCGGTGCTCGTACAGTCCGCTGCCGAACGCCAGGCGATGGCGGCTGCCGTTGCCACCGTCCCCGCGATTGTGCCGGCCAGGACGTCGGTGCGATTGCGGACAGCCGCAACGGTCTTCAGCGTATCGCAGCGCGCCATCGGCAGCATCACGGGCCTGAGGGCCAACCTGGAAAAAGTCACAGCCAAGCCTCCACCGGTCAATCTGGCGATGGTGAACGCGCAAGTACGAAGTGCGTTCGACCAGTCGTTCAGCGGCAAGTCTCCGGCGCAAGCCGCCATGATACGGGATCGCCTGCTTCAAGAGGCCAGGGCACGGTACGGGTCGGATCGAACCCTGCTCGCCGCCATGGAGAACCGGATTCAGGCAGAGGCACGCGCGAGAGGAGCGCCGTAGATGAGCCCCTTCGCCGTCATCGGCTCCCTCCGCCTCGAACCTTTTATCGCTCTAAGCGACCTACGGGACAGAAGTCGTTGCGGAGCAACACTCAAGGCCGGCAGCCACTCACTATTTCATGGAAGGAGCAGAATGATGCGAGGACTACGATGGGCGTTGGGATTGATGGTCCTGGTCTTCGGGTGTGCGGCCAATTCCTGGGCCCAAGCTGTTCAAACACCGACCCTTGGACGATCGCCGGTCGGGTCACCGCTAGCTCCCGGGGTAGCTCCCGGCTTCAATCTTACCTGTGCGCCAGGCCACCGGGTCACAGGAATAAAGGCCGAATCAAGCAGCGACAAGATTCTTCGAATCGGATTCGTATGCACCGCCATCGGTCCCTCCGGCGGGTATCTTATTAACGACCAAGGAGTCCCAGTCCTATCCATCAGTGGGTGGAGCGGAGAACTCCCCGCGAATCTCAGCCCTGCCCCCACATTGACCGCTGATCGCTGTCCCGACAACTTTTACGTGGTAGGCATCAACGCCTATCTGGCGGTTCCTCCTCCCCCATCGAACAAGCCGGTAGGCCCCCAGTACGCCCTGCTGAATCAATACATCAGGCGAATTCAGTTCGGGTGCCTTGCGGCAAATGGGAAGCGCATTGCTATAGGAAATCCGCCTGTATTTCGCGAGATCGGCGCTGCAGCGACTGGGGGAGCGTGGGCGTTCCCCTCTGGGACTCTTCCTGACAACCGCCGATGTCCTGTTGGCGGTATCGGATTCGGCTTGAAAGGCGTTGCCGTCAGCGGGCTACGCACGTTGAGCCTTCTGTGTGATTACTGAAAGGAGCCTGCGTATGCGTGCGACTTCGATACAGGGTCGCTATTGGCCGGCTTGTCTGTGTGTTCTCTACTGCAGCCTGCTGCTGGTGCTTTCGCCGATGGGGGCAAACGGCCAGACCGGCTTCGGGACCGTCGAAATCATCGTCTCCGACACGAACAATGTTCCCCTCCCCGGCGCAAAACTCTGCTTGCAGATGCCGAACCAGGTAATGGAGCGGCAAGCCGACCAGAACGGACGCTACGTGACCTCTCTCCCTGTGGGGCAAACCACGGTCTACGCCAAAAAAGATGGGTTCGAAAACCGGCAGGACGCCATCGTCATGGCCAATGGGCAGCAGTTGGTACGGCAACTTCGGCTGCCCCCCGGTCAAACTCAGCCCTTCCCCATCGATTGCGGCACGACGGCGGCGACGACGACCACCTCGACCGAGGACCCCTGCGATACGATCGCCTCACTGCTGCCGGCTGTTGGAACGCGCGTCACGGATCGAGTGGTAGCTGTCACGATGAACTTCAAGAACCCTACGAACGCCTATCGAATTTCGGAATTTTCCCCTCAAGAGGCCCGCGCCGGCTCGAATCCATCGGGCTGGCTTGACGCGGCAGAGGCCTTCACGAAGAAGAATGTGAAGTGGATACCGGTTTTTAATCAAGCTTCGACAGCGGTCACCATCAATTTCACGTTGACCGAGCCGGGATACGGCAACCATACCATCTACGTTCAAACCCGACGGTACAGCAATGGGTGCGTCGCCCGCCGGACCCACCTGGTCACGGTAGTTCTTGCGCCGTCCAACTTCCAGACCCATACGCTCAAAGGATCGGCTCTCGATCAATTTGTCGCGGAAGCGAAGGCACGGGGATATGAATTTCGAACACAGATGAACGTGGTGCAACGTCAGGACCGATGCCGCCCCGGGTTCTACAGCCTGTGGCCGGAACACTTTAACGACCGTCGAGGCGCCCTAGGGAGTGACCCAAATCGACTTGACCAGGAAGTCTCAGCAAGATTTGAAGTCTTCGGGGGCCCCCTGCTCCTGAAGCCCTTCTGGACGATCGAGCAGAGCAAAGCTGAACATCCGAGTTTTCCCAATTATATTCCGCCAGGCCCCCTCGATCCCAACAGGAACAACACGGTCATGGTGTATGAGAAATTCGGCCAGAGCGGCTGTCCGCATGGTTGCCAGCAGTCGCCGTTGAGGGAGTTCTCCTGGGTGCGAAAAATCTACGGATACGTGGGGCTGTCTGGAACCAGGGCGGAGGGAGGCACCGAATTTTGCGATCGGGAACGGGATGCCCACCTCACCGAGTTGGTGCTCAAGGGTCCGGCCGGGGACGCTCCCACCAGCGCCTTAGAGGATCTTCGCGTACAAGGCCCGTTCCGCATCCAACCCATTGCCCCGCCTAAACTCGTGTTTCCGCGCGGGGTGGAGAAGAAAGCCGGGACGGAAGGCAATCAAACGGTGGACCAGCCAGCGGAGACGGAGAAAAAGCCATGATGCTGGAAATAAAACCGATAGCGGTCTTGCTCGTCTTCGTGGGGGCTCTTGTCCTTTCCCATGCCGCGGCACGCGCGACGCAATTCGAAGTCTATGGCGGGCCTGGCGGGCAACCGTTCACCGCGCTATGTCCTGCCGGCTACCATCTGGTCGGGTTGGAGGGGCGAACGGACAAATGGGTCGACAAGATGGCGCCGATCTGCGGAAGCTGGATCAAGGAACGGGAAGGATTCGTAAACCGAATCTCGATGAAATGGGTAGGCGCAAGCGAGGGAGGCACCCCAGCTGCTGTCCAATGTCCACATGGCTACGGACTCAAACAATGGACGTTCTGGTTTACGGTAGGAGAGACGTTGCGACCAAAATTCGTCAGCACGATTCATATCGTGTGTGAAGCGGTCGTTGTCGACCGAGGACACTTCGAATTCGATTTCGGCAACACGCAATTCGGTTACAAATGGGCCGGCGGTGGAACATCGCCATCTCGTCCCAGACCAAGCGGAAGCAATACCTGCCCGCGCGGCGAATTGGCCGTCGGATTCGAAGGTCGCTCAGGACTGTTCATCGATGCGCTGGCGCTCATCTGCGGTCCCTCACCCACCAAGCTGAACTACGAAAGTTCACCTACACAGTCTGGAAATATGACGACGCTTCAGCGGCCCGGTAAGCCGCAAGGATCGGTCGGCACGGCCGATGCGACCATCCAAGCCAAACTGGTGCAGAACTATCCGACCATTTTGCTGCCGACGAACGGCCAGGTGGTTGTGCAGGGCGAATTGTACCTGCAGATTCGTGAGCCGCAGGTTGGCACGACACCGGTGACTGAAATGGAATTGACCTGGCTCGATGCGCCGCCGAACCAGCCCTACGTCAACACGTTCGTCGACGACACTAAGAACTTGAGGAATCGCTACAAGCCTCCCGTTGGAGTAACAGGCGGTCGTTTTGGGCGATGGCAAGTCCGTGCCCGCATGAGCGGCCAAGCAGTCCCAGGCCCCTGGAGTCCTCCGACGCCATTTCTGTTAGTTGCGACGCAGCCGACCCAGTCGCAGTCGCTGCCATCCTCCAAACCGCCGATCATGCAAACGCCCAAGCAAGCTCTAAGCGGCGGCACCACGCTGATTCGACCGCGCGGGGTGGAAAAAAAGAGTGGGAACGAAGGGAACCAGACCGTCGATCAGCCGACGGAGAAAACTACTACCCCGTAAGGAAGCGAGGGAGCATATCATGACGCAAGGACAAGGCCTACGAAGGGGTGGCAGAAAACAGTCCAATGGCTACTGCGTCACCCTGTCGGCCCTATCCGGCCAACACCGGCGCGCTGGCTGCCGGTGCCCTGTACCATGACGATCAGCGACGTGATGAAGAAGGAGCAGCGGTGAGACGATCATCATAAGCGACAAGGAGCCTACATGACATGGAACATGTTCGTTTTGCTGGGACTGATCGGCACCGCTTTCCTCACGGGGGAAGCAACGGCGATGGGCGTACGCGTCACGATTTATCCGGAGAGAACGGTGAACTGTCATCTCGAATCGATTCAAGCGAAATTCACCTCAGCCAAGTCGACCTATCGCATGAACGGCAACTGTCAATTACGGGAACAATACGAAACCGATGTGAAGATCATCTCCATGCTCTGGAGCTCCGAAGGGGCCTTCGTGTCTCAAGGAGGCCTCGCTCAGGAAACGATCAGAATCAGGGGCAATTCACCGTTTAACGGTACCGTCAGCAGCCGGTTGCTCTGTGACAGCGATCCGTGGCTCGGCCCATCAGGAGCCGGAAAAGCCCGCTGTATACAAGGACAGTTTGCGGGCAACGGAGAGGTGGAAAACCTCGACTACGTTGTCCATTATCTCAAGTCGGGATTCATCCAATCACAACTGCCGAACACCACCGGCTTTCAATACAACCGGACGCCTCTTCTCGCTCAGCGGGACGCCGATCGGCTTGCGGAGCAAAGAGCGGCTGCCCAGGCCGAAGAAGCGGCGCGGCGGGCGGCAGCGGAGGCCGAGGCAGCTCGGAAGAAGGAAGCGCAGCGGCTTCGACAAGCCACAAAACCGGGGCCCTTGTTGCTGGAGAACATGGCGCCATCGGTCCTCTCTCCAGCGGTTCATGCACTCTTTCTCGCGAACACCAGCGTTCCGATCAAGATCACTCCTCCGCCTGGCGTCGCGGCCGCCTCCTACGCGGTGAAGCTTGAAAACCGCAACTCGCAAGGCATCTGGACGCTGGTCACTAATCTTCCCATCAGCGCGGCTCAAGCCTCGTCCCCTTCCGGGTACCTGGAGTGGGGGGCGCCGGGCAACGGCAAGGGCGCGGCCATGATCGCCGGCCCCGGCACCTATCGAATCAGCGCGCAAGTGACAGCTCCTCGCCAAACAGGCTGGAGCCAGCCTGTGGAATTTACCGTCACCATCCCCAATAAGGCGATTCAAAAGGCCCCGAAGATGTTCGGACAATAGGTTCTCTCACGATCAGGAGCGCGCATGACATATCGATTTCACTCCTTCTTTCTTTGTGTCTTGACCATCCTCATGTTGCCGACCCATGCCACAAGCGAAGGCTTCGACTTGAGCACGGCGCCCTGCGGTCGCTTCTCATCGCCTCTCGGCCAGTTTTCGTTGTCGATCGCTCAATACACGGCCACCGGCCAATGCACCACGTCCGGATCGCTCGGGACAGGCAGAACCTTTCCCTATACCGTCAAGGGTTCGTTCTCCAACGGGATCGCCGAGGAAGTGATCGAGATTCTGCCTGCCGCCATCTCCGAGCCCAGCCACCCGTCCGGAAAGTGGACCACGCGCTATTCCTGCGCGTCCGATCCCTGGCTGACACCGGACGGCCCGCCCTACGAGGCCTCCGTACTCAAACTGAAGTGTCCATTCATCAGCCGCACCGGCCCGACGCCGACTCAAGAAGGCCCGAGCACCAGCGCCGACGGCAAAAAGCTGCCGACGATCGGACAGTGGTTCATCATGTTTGGATCGGCAAAGCCCATGACGGCCTGGACGCTTACGCCGGCCGAACGCCAAAGCCTCATGGCTAAACGAGAGGCAGATCTTGCAAAGGAACGAACCAGCAAGCGATTGAAATCCGGGCTGCAAGAGCAGACTCCGTTTCGGGCGTCACTCGCGCCGCTCATCCTCTCCCCGTCTCCCGGACAGCGATTCTTCGAGCAAACTCCAGTCCCGATCAAGCTGGCACCGCCAAACGGCTGGATGGATCAAACTGTCAATCTCGACGGCACTCCGCATGCTGACGAACTGGCGAAGCGAGGCTATGCGATTGAACTTCAGCGACGTATGCCGGACGGTACGTGGATCATTCACCCGACAGGAGGCAATGCCGTACGCGCGAGCGAGGCTGAATCAAGGACTGGGTATCAGGGATTCGGCGCGGGCAACAGCCCGGTCATGAAGACCGTTCCCGGAACGTGGCGAATCCGGGCACAGATGCGTCTCCCGATCGAGACCGGCTGGAGCAACTGGGTGGAGTTCGTGGTGATGGCGCCGGTGACGGCACCCAGCAACAGGGTTCAGAAAGCTCCGAAGATGTTTGGCCAGTAGTATAACGGAGGTCGCATGTCATTTCAGAGAGCGATGTGGTTTGCCTGGCTGTCTATTGTTGGTTGCCTCGCGTTCACGATGGCTACTCCCGCCGTCGCCGCCCCGCCCGCCGTCGATCCGTGCAAGATCCTCACGACAGTCGAGATCGAGCAAGTCGTCGGCAAGTTGAGCGGCGCGCCGAAAGCTGACAAGGAAGGCGAGGCCGCCTGGTGCGACTATCAATTTGCCAACGGCAAGGACGCGCTGGAGGTGTGGGTGTTCCCTGCAGATGGATTAGATCGCGCAAAGAAAAAAGCGAAAAACCAGACCGCCGTCAAAGGCTTGGGCGACGAGGCCTTTCTCACTCGCGGCATGTTCGGTCTCGATTATGTAGACCTCTACATCAAGAAGGGCGGCACGACCGTCAAGCTCTCGCTCAAAGAGACCGCCGGGGACGAAGAGAAGCTGAAGACACTCGGCCAGAAAGCCGTCGGGCGGTTCTGACCCTCTCTCTGCTATCTCACTTCCCAGATCACCCGCAACAAGGACACCACGGTGCTGACGGTGAAGCCAGGATAAGGCCAATGATCCCCATGGCGGCAGCTCCATTGTATGGTGTGGACTGGCTCGCTCGCACGTTCAGTCGAATGGCGAAGCGCCCAGAAAGGTTCAAACTGGAACACCAGTCATGATTTCGACCGTTCTTGAACTGTTTTTCGATGGTTTCAGCGATTCAACCGCTTCTTTAATTCTCTTATTCTAAATCGCGACTCCCAGCTTGTCCCCTATTGACCCTACCGTCAATTCCCTCGTATTCTCCCCTCCCCAGCCCAGAGCATCGGCGGGGCGTCCATCTTGGCAACCAGGAGGTCGTCGATGACCGTGAGGCCGGTTGTTGACTCATCTCTCCCCGTCCCCCCGCGTCTTTCAGCTCCCTTGAACCTTTTTACCGATCCCTTCGACTTACCCCACAGAAGCGAGAGGAAAACTTCGATTGTGTGGAGAGGTTGGTGATGAAAACCCACCTGGCAGCGCTCGCGTTCATCAGTATGGTCTGCGATCTCAACATCGGGCACGGGGCGACCTCCTCGCTTTTGACAAGCGGGCAAGGGGCAATGGATCGAGACACAACTGCCCGTAACAAGACCCTCGCACCCAGCACGGCACCCCTTGCGACAGAGAATTCCAACACTCAACATCAACCAGCAAGCCAGGACTGTGAAGGCAAGGCGCCAGCGTCCGGCTCTGTCACGGCCTTGCTCAGCAAACTGGTGCACTCATCAAGCGCCGCGCGCGGCGTGCAATGTCCGATTCCACCGCTTCCCGACCATTCAACACAACAGGAGTCACATCCATGACGTGTTCCACTCACAGTTTCGGGTTTCGGGTTTCGAGTTTCGGATTATTGGTTGCCGGTTTTGCGGCGGCATCGCTGCTGACCAGCCCCTTCGTTGCCTGGGCCGAACCGACTAGCCCTATCGATCCCGCAACACTCGATCAGGCGATTGAGCAGTACATTCGCATACACCCGGAGGTCATCGAACAATCGCTCCAGGCGTTGGAGACTAAGCGTGAAGCAGAACAACGAGAGCGGCAGAAGGCGGCGCTGGCGACGAAGCAGAACGAGCTGTTGAACGATCCGGCCTCACCGGTCAGCGGAAATCCTCACGGCGAGATCACGCTGGTCGAGTTCTACGACTATCGCTGCGGCTTCTGTAAGCGCGCAGCTTCCGCCGTCACGGAGATCCAAAAGGAAGATCCACGCGTGCGTGTCGTCTATAAGGACTTTCCGATCTTAGGCGAGGCGTCTGAACTGGCGGCGAAAGCTGCGCTGGCGTCGAAGGTGCAAGGCAAGCACCAGGCATTTCACGAAGCCCTGCTGGCCTCGCATGCCGAGATGACGAAGGAAGTGATTCTCAAAATTGCAGGAGAAGTCGGCCTCGATGCCAAGCGGCTCGAAGTCGACATGGCCAATCCAGAATGGCAGATGGCCATCGATCGCAACCGCGCGCTCGCCAAAGACCTGGGCATCTCCGGGACACCGGGCTTCATCGTCGGCACCGAACTCGTGCCGGGCGCGCTGGATATGAAGGGGCTGAAGGAATTGATTGCGCGGGCCCGAGACGGAAAGTGAAGGTCGAATTGAATGCACGCGACGCAGTCGCAGTCAATTTCCATTAAACAGGAGGTGTATCGATGAGCCGCAAGTTCACGATGGATGGTGTCATGGTGCTCATGTTCTTCGGACTGATGATCAGCTTCGGGCCAACCTGGGTCTCGGCAGAAGAGCAGAAAAAGGAAGGTGCCGGCGACGTCCAAGAGCGCGCCATTCCTCGGTCTCAGTTCGGAGGCCCGTCAGGAGGAAAGATGTTGTCTCCTCGTCCAGGAGGAGGTGTGATGGCGGCCAAAATCGACGTGACCTGTTCGAATGGCAAGAAATTTACTCTTTCTACCGGCTCGAATACAGGAAAATGCAATCTCACCTATGGGAGCGGCCCGGCCGGCCCCGGTACTGGCCCCGTTGTCGGCGGTGCGTGTGGTGACGGTAAGACGAACCAAGCCAGTGCGAGCTGTCAGGATGGCTGCAATAGCGCCACCGGAGCTGGGAGCTGTACGGATAACACGCCGAAATGAGACACGGCGCAATGTAGATTTCGGCAGCTTGAGACAAGCGCGATGCCATGGCGAATTCTGTGGCAAGGCAAGAGTCGTGCGTCGATCAATGCAGAATGTCCCCGTTTTCTGTCAACCGCGCGCTTGCCAAAGACCTGGACATCTCCGGCACGCCCGGTTTCATCGGCGGCACGGAACTCGTGCCGGGGGCATCGGATGTGAAGGGCCGAAAGATCTGATCGCGCGGGCGGGGAAGAGGGAATAGGCGCTTACTCTGAATAGAAGTGTGGTCGCAATTCGGATTCCGGGATGTAGCGCGAGGCTTGGCGGAAAATGGCACGCAGCGTTCCTGTATCGAGTTCATCATGGGCGGGAACGGTCAGAACCTGGTTCTCGCTTCCCACCACACGCTCCAGTTTCATGTGGCTGCCACGCTGTGAAACGAGGATGAAGCCGAATTGTCGAAAGACACCGAGAACCTCGTGGCCAGACAGCCTACGAAGCTTGGGCATGGGCCGGTTCGGTCTCGAAGGTAATGAGCAGGACGGGATGATCGCGGAGACCAAAGGCAGCCGGTGGTT
The DNA here is from genome assembly GCA_037445005.1 of Nitrospira sp. Classification (GTDB taxonomy): domain Bacteria; phylum Nitrospirota; class Nitrospiria; order Nitrospirales; family Nitrospiraceae; genus Nitrospira_C. Next base: position 2,765 of record JBBILH010000017.1, on the reverse strand, counting down.
CCCCTTCAAGATGGAGCGCGACAGCTTCGCGCAGATTCGCGACGGTCTCATCGAGCGTACGGCCTTGGGTCACGACAGCGATCTCCACACACTCTGCGACATAGCCGGATTGCTCACCTTGCCGAATGATCGCTTTAATAGTGTGTTGCAACGGAGCCATACGCCTCCTCAGGAATGCCCATCTGCTCTGGCTTCCGTAACCGGTACTGGACACCTGAAAGCCTGGTACAGATCCTCAACCTGGAGTTCAGGATACTCGCGTACCATTTGCTCTGCGGTATACCCGTCTCCGAGCAGTTTAAGAACGAAGTCGACCGTAATGCGGAGACTCCGCACCGTCGGCTTACCGCCGCAGACCTTGGGATTAACTGTAATGCGATCGAACGCCATGCCACTACGGTACTCGATTGTCGATCAACAGCGCAAGGGTAAAGCCGTCTCCGGCACGCCCGGTTTCATCGGCGGCACGGAACTCGTGCCGGGCGCGTTGGATGTAAAAGGCATGAAGGAGTTAATCCTACGGGCAGGACTGTGAGCTCAGCAGCCATGACCAAAACCACTATCTTCTCGAAGGGAGCAGCGTCATGAGGCAGTTTCGCATCTTTTTTCTCCTCAGCGTCTTCCTGGGGCTGGTGATCGCGATTCCTACAGTCGGCCTAGCCGCTCCACGCCAACAGGGAACCAATGCCGAGACAACCTGTGAAGTCGTAAGCGTCGGACAGTACTACTGCAAGATCAATGACAAGTGCTATTACTGCGACACCAAGACCAATCCTGACCCGAACAAGAATTGTCGGGAAACCAAATGCGATAAAGCTCTGACTCGTCCCGGCATCAAGGGGACCATGCGTCCGCCGAGTGGCGGCGTCTTGCGCCGCGGTGTGGAGGGCGAGCAGCCGGAAGCTGGAATTGCAAATCCGTCCGGGACATTGCCTGAAACGAAATGAACCAAAGCGGTCCTTCGATCGACTCACGGATAGGGACAGCCGAAACAGGAACTTTTTGAATTGTATGGGGTAACCCTGCGCACGCCGCCTTCATCGCCGGCACGGAGTTGGTGCCGGGCGCGTTGGATGTAAAAGGGCTCAAGGAATTGATCGCGCGGGCGTCATTACGCCCGCAGCAGTGCCTGAACAAATCGACATGAAATACTCGAATTCTTAGGTGAGTTCACCTCATTACCACACCCCACTGGAGGCCACTATGCGACACACATCCGTCCTCACGGTATTGACACTCGGGATCGGCATCTGGACATTCGGCTTACCGCTCGACGGGCATGCCAAACCCAAATCCCGGGTGTTCGGATGCAGCACGGAAGATCTCCAAACGAATTTCGCCAGTTCCTGCATCCGTCAGGCTGAAGAGGACATCATGAAAGGCCATTCCTATATTCATGTTGTCGTCTGTGAAGGGGGCACGCAAAAGTGCTGCACGATCAGCAATTCCGGCCAGGTCCAAACTTGCCGACGGCCCGCCGGTTCAGCCGCGATGACACAGTCGCTTCAGCAGCTGACTCCGATGACCTCGAAATCCGGCAGCGTCCAAAACCGTGGCGTCGAGGGCGGAGAAGATTTCGGCGAAGAGACTCCGGTACCGTCGTGGCTGACCGAATCCTGGCTGAAAGAGCATGAAGGGACGAAACCGTCTAGGTGACCGAGCTGCGCAAATTCATTCCGGTAGCAAACCGGCGCTCGTCGTCGGCATGGAGCTCATGCCGGGCACCCTGGACCTGAAGGGCTTAAAGGACCAGATCGCGCGGGCAAGCTCACAAAGTCGGTAGCGGCGCGACCAACCTTCATACGTAAAGGAGACGATCATGACAATCGGAACACGGGGGAGAGGCCGGAGGCAGCATCTCATGTTCTTGACCCTGGTCACAGGGCTCGGTGCCGTGATGGCGTTTCCAGCCGATAGCCTCGCGAAGCCGAAGCAACCCATCTACAACCAATGCGCCTGTCGATGCGTGGCACCTGGAGATATCGTCGGCAGCATTTCGCACTTTAACAATGACGCCGGGGTGTCGTGCGGAGCCTATCTTGGGAAGACGTGCAACTACACCAACTCGCAGACAGGGGGGGTGAGCACCGGCACGTTGAAAAATTGCGGCGGCTATAAGCCGGGCGGCACCCAGGCGCTTCAGCAAACGGCGCCTCGATTTGACGCCCCGATCATGCGTCGGGGGGTCGAGGGGGACAAAACAGGCGACGCCGGATCAGGCACCGGGAAATCAGACGGAGCCACATCGAAATAGCTCATATCTCGCGAAGGCCGGGAGGCATACATGCACATACAACAATCGGTATCGACCTATGCCGCCATCAGTGTTCTTGCAGCTCTTGCAGGATGTGCCGGTGATCCGTCCGGTCCATCGCCCCAGGCGGGCGATCCAAATGCCGTGCAGGAACGCGCAGTCGTTCGCGATCATCGGATGCAGAAGGATTTGACACAAACGGCGCCGACGACTGCCAAACCGAATCCGGGGGTATTCCAGCCCGGCATGCAGATGACCCCGACTCCATCGGCCCCATCGAGCGGCGGTTCAGGGCCTTCATCCGTCGTCGGCGGCATTCCCGAACCCGATTACAAGTACCCATGGGTCGTGCGGCTGGGTAGCTTCAGCTGCGGCGGCGTGCTCATCGATCCGCAATGGGTCTTGACTGCCGCGCATTGTGTCACGCCGAGGATCGGGTTCAGCAAGGTCACCTATACCAGGACTGACCCCTACACCGTTCATGGCGTATTTGAGCGGGTTGAAGTCCATC
>JBBILH010000016.1:43397-49445 GCA_037445005.1 Nitrospira sp. | reverse complement strand
CAGTTGGCTTCGGCGGCCCGCGAGACGGCGGACCGAGGCGGCGCCGTCACGTCCCGCGCCGTTGAGGCGATGGGCGAGATCAACAAGAGCAGCAAGAAGATCGCCGACATTATCACGGTGATCGACGAAATCGCCTTCCAGACGAACCTCCTGGCTTTGAACGCCGCCGTCGAGGCGGCGCGGGCCGGCGAACACGGGAGAGGTTTCGCGGTAGTGGCGGCCGAAGTCCGCAACCTGGCCCAACGGTCGGCGACCGCGGCGAAGGAGATCAAGGAGTTGATCAACGAGTCGATCCAGCGGGTGAGTGAGGGGAGCGATCTCGTCAACCGATCCGGCAAGACGTTGGAAGAAATCGTTGTTTCCGTCAAGCGCGTGACGGATATCATTGCCGAGATCACGGCCGCCGCGCAAGAACAGGCCAGCGGCATCGAGCAAGTCAATCGGGCCGTCGGCGAGATGGATCAAACGACGCAGCAGAATGCAGCTCTGGTCGAAGAGACCACCAGCGCAAGCCTGTCGTTGCAGCAACAGGCACGGGAACTCTATCGGCGGGTGTTGGGGTTCAAAGTGCAGAATTCTGAAGCCGAAAAAGCGTCGATGCCCGAGGTGGATTCGCTCAGAGGCCATGTGGCGGAGACGATTCATGCAGCCTACGGGACTACTGAACGAGGCGAAGGACTCACCGCCACCTTGCGCGCGAGGAAGGAAGCGTCGAGCGTGAAGCGTGGAGCGCCAAAAGTGCGTGAAGCGTCGAGCGTGAAGCGTGAAGCGTTCAGTGCTCACGCGGCTGAGCCCACCGGAGTCGCCGCGGGCGACGGGCACGATCGCCGGGCCAAAAGCGACGAGTTCGAGGAGTTCTAAAGGCGTGAAGCGCCGGAAGACAACGTGAAGCGTGGGAAGCAGACGTGAAGCGTGAAGCGCTGAAGAAGCGGGACGCGTCCGAATCCGGACGCTTCACGTGCGACGCTTCACGTTGAGAGGAACCTGAAATATGAAACCTCTTCGGAGAAACCCGAAACTCGAAACGTGCTAGCCCACTGGCCACCGACAAATGAGTCACAAACACAAGACCGCTCCGGTGGACGCCCCCAGAGACTTCGCCGTCAACGAATTGTTCTTCTCCACGACCACTCACAAAGGCATCATTGAGTCCGGCAACGACGTGTTTACCCGCATCAGCGGGTACCCGCTCGAGGACATGATCGGCAAACCCCACAATCTTATTCGTCACCCGGATATGCCGCGTACGGTTTTCAAGTTGCTGTGGGATTACCTTCTTGCCGGGAAATCGATCGCGGCTTACGTCAAAAACATGGCGGCGGACGGGCGCTATTACTGGGTCGTGGCCCTCGCCACGCCGATCGAGGGGGATGGGTACTTGTCGGTGCGATTTAAGCCGTCGAGCCGGCTCTTCGCCCTCATTCCGGACATCTACGGCGAGCTGCGCGCGATCGAGCGGACGCATGAAGACAAAGGCGACGGCCCCAAAGCCGGCATGCACGCCGCCGAGGAAAAGCTCGGCGAGATTCTACGGGCGAAAGGCTTTGCCGACTACGACGCATTCATGCTAGCCCTGCTCTATCAAGAACTCAACAGCCGCGACGAAATCCTCGCTCGCGAGCAACTCAGCATGTTTCCGCCGTTGATGCCGCCGCGTACCGGAGAGGACACTCTCGCCGCCGCTCTCCGCGCGCTCTATCGAGATTCCCAGCAGATGTATCGGCAAATCAACGGGGTGTATACCCAACTCGATGAATACGTCCATCTCAACAAGGAACTTGCCTCACAATCACAGTCGATTCTCTCGGTGACCCGTGAGTTCCAACTCATTTGTCTGAATCTCTCGGTGTCCTCGAGTCGATTGGCTCAGGCCGGCCATACGTTGACCGTGATCGCCGCGCATCTTCGCGAAGCCTCTTCATGGATCGCCGGTATCGTTTCGGGACTTGCCGGGGAAGCGGCCAAGTGTTCGCAGCATCTAGGGCACACCGTGTTCGGGTTGGCATGGGCCCGCCTGCAATGCGAGTCGGTGATCGCATATTACCGGGAATTTCTTTCCGGGATAACAAGCGACGCCCAAAAAGGGCCGCCGGCCATGCACCTGCGCAGACTGGCCGAACTGCGATTTGCCTTCTGCCGGACCATGGCGCGCGTAGAGCTATCGCTACGGGACTTGTCGAAGCAAGTGAAAGGCTTGAATATCGAGGTCGAAGAATTGCGCAAAGCGATGTTGTCGATTCAGGTCACCTACGTCGGCGGGTTGGTCGAAGCGTCTCGCCTGACCGGGAACGCCGTCTTCAGTACGATCTTCGACGATATTCACAAACACTTGGACGATACAAAAACACGGCTGGAGAAATTCGACAAGGTGGTCCGCGCCTTCGATACCTTGGCCCGGCAGACTTCGAAGATCATGCAGATCGCCTCTTGCGCGGGAGACCGGATGAGGCGAGATCAGGAAAGACTGGCGGCGATCGTCGGTGAGAGTGTCTCGGAGGAAAACGGATCCGAGGTTGTACGAGACGATCAGCGGGCACGACCAGAACGCACAGAATGTTTGGCTGCATAGGCTCAATTCTTTGGCTCTTCAGGAACGTGTGTGGGTGAGGGGACTTGTGGGTGGGCATGGGGCCGGCGTCCTCCGCGCTTCCCGGAGCGACCCTTCCGGACTGCTCCGGGCGGAACCCTTCTGGAATTCCCGTGGTGAGGAGTCTGTCCGAGTCATACCGTTCTGCTGCGGCAAACGATCTGCAGGCATCTGCGTCGTTCTCGGCCCGAAAAAATCCTCCCCGTATTCCAGCGAATACGCCTCCGGTTTTTTCATGCCTGCGGCCTTGCAGCTACCAGCAGCTCCCTTGCCTCGCCACGAAAGATGACTCGGACAGACTCCTAGGCTCGCGGGCGAGCCTGGTGCCGTGGTCAGTTCCAGCTTTCCTTTCCGGACCAGTCTCGGTGGGGCCCCGCTCCTTCCAGCCACGTCGGAGCCGGCCCCATGCCGATCCGGTCGTGACCTACAAGACGGGCTGAAGCCCCTCCTTCCATTACGAGCGCGCCTTCTTACTGGATGAACGAGGGAACTGCCGGTCGGCTGGTTCGGTGGACGTAACGCGAAGTCCTCCCCCCGTGCGCACCCCCGCAGAATTCGGTATGGCAGGAGCATACTCTCGTGAGGGCTGTACCCCGAGGCCCGACTCAAGAAATGACGCCACATGCCGATAGTGGAACCAGCAAGGACAATCGTCCCTAGAAGACAATTGTGCGCCTAAATCGGAGGCCTCACATGAACAGATGTTGGAACTGCCTGAGTCTCGCAGCGAAATTCCTAACCCTCACCAGCGTGACGATTGCGATCGTGATGGCCGGATTGGTCTGGTGGTTGAGCAACCAGATGCGCAGTGACATGGTGGAATTGGTGAAGAATCGTACCGTCGTCATCCAGCGGCAGATCGAAGTCACTCGCGCTTACATTGCCGGTCAATATGTGGCGAAAATCAAGAATGCCGGCGAAGGCAAGCTCAAGATCGCGCAAGAGCACACCGCGCCCGATACGGTGCCGTTCCCGGCGACGGCCACCCGCGAGATGGCCGAAACGCTGTCGCAGGAAGGCATCTTCAACGCGCGCGTCATCAGCGAGACGCCGTTGAATCCCGCCAACAAGCCGAAGGGGCCGTTTGAGGAGCAAGCGATCAAGGCCTTGGCCGCCGGCGAAAAGGAAGCAACCATCGTTGAGCCGGTCAACGGCGTGATGACCTTCCGCCGGATGACGCCCGACATCATTCAGAACCAAGCCTGTATCTCCTGCCATACCGACAAGAAGATGGGTGAGATGGTCGGCGCCGTGTCGGTCTCGATTCCATTGACGTCGGCCATTGCGCGGGTCGATCACAATCTCAACCTGCTTTATGCCGCTGCGGGATTTTCCGCCGTGTTCATGGGGCTGGTCCTGTTCGTTGGGCTGCGGTTTCAGGTTACCAGGCCGATACGAACGTTGCAGGAGGCGGTGAACCGCCTCGCCCACGGGGATTTGTCGGTGCGGACGTCGATCATGACGAAAGACGAAGTCGGCCAACTGGCCGAATCGTTCAATGAAATGGGTGAGAAGCTGGAACAGGCGTCCACGGAGCAGGAGGCGCAGAAGGCGCAACTTGCAGCGCAAGCTGCGGAGGTGAAGGGAATCACGGACGCCATCGGCAAAGCTCAGGCCGTCATTGAATTCAACATGGACGGTATTGTCGTGACCGCCAACGACAACTTCCTCAACTGCCTAGGTTATACGCTCAGCGAGATTAAAGGTCAGCATCATCGGATGTTGTGCGACCCGACCTATACAGGTACCGAAGAATACGCGGCTTTCTGGCAAAAGCTGAATCGGGGCGAACACGACGCTGGAGACTATTGCCGTCGGCGCAAGGACGGTTCCGATATCTGGCTACGTGCCTCATACAACCCCATCCTCGACACCGAAGGCAAGCCGATAAAGGTTTTGAAGTATGCCACGGACATTACACAGCAAAAACTTGATGCCCTTGAGGCCGAGGGCGTCCTCAAAGCCGTCGATATCGGACAGGCCGTTATCGAGTTCAATATGGACGGAAGCGTCCGGACTGCCAATAAGCTTTTCCTTGATGCGTTCGGCTATAGCCTGGCTGAGGTCAAAGGCCGGCACCACCGCATGTTCTGTACGCCGGCCGATGCGAGCAGTCCGGAGTACGGCGCTTTCTGGGCGAAGCTCAATCGGGGTGAACTCGATGCCGGGGTCTATCGCCGGGTGGGCAAGGGCGGCAAGGAGGTGTGGGTCCAGGCCACCTACAATCCCATCTTCGATCTGAAGGGCAAACCGTACAAGATTGTGAAGTTTGCGGCTGATATCACTACACAAAAACACGCAGCGGCAGAAATGGAACGGCTTGTTGCTGAATCGCAAAGTGTTCTCGGCCGACTGGCGGCTAACGATCTAACCCAGGAAATGACAGGCCAGTACCAAGGCGAACTGGAGAAAATCAAGGCGAGCATTAACGATGTGGTCCACAACTTGACGATCACCATCACGACTGTGCGGGACGCCGTGGAAGGAGTCTCAAGCGGGGCGGAGCAGATCACCAAGGGCAATGAAGATCTCTCCCAGCGGACGAGCGAACAGGCCTCTTCGTTGGAAGAGACCAGCGCCTCGATGGAAGAAATGACGTCCACGGTCAAACAGAATGCCGACAATGCCAAACAGGCCAATCAACTGGCCAGCGCGGCGCGGGAGACCGCCGACAAGGGCGGCGCCGTCACGGTCAAGGCGGTCGAGGCCATGGGCGAGATCAACAAGAGCAGCAAGAAGATCGCCGACATCATCACGGTGATCGACGAGATCGCCTTCCAGACCAATCTGTTGGCCTTGAACGCGGCGGTCGAGGCGGCCCGGGCGGGGGAACATGGGAGAGGCTTCGCGGTGGTGGCGGCGGAAGTCCGCAATCTCGCGCAGCGCAGTGCCACGGCGGCCAAAGAAATCAAGGGGTTGATCAACGAGTCGATCCAGCGGGTCAATGACGGCAGTGAGTTGGTCAATCAATCGGGCAAGACGCTGGAGGAGATCGTGACCTCGGTCAAGCGGGTGAGCGATATCATCGCCGAGATCAGTGCCGCCAGCCAGGAGCAGGCGAGCGGGATCGACCAGGTGAACAAGGCCATCATGGCGATGGACGAGACGACGCAGCAGAACGCGGCCCTCGTCGAGGAGACCACCAGCGCCAGCCAATCGATGAAGGAACAGGCCAAGGCGCTGATGAAACAGGTAGAGGGGTTCAAGGTAAGCGGGGCTCGTGAAGCGCCAAAGCAGCGTGAAGCGCCAAAAGTGCGTGAAGCGTCGAGCGTGAAGCGTGAAGCGTCCGAATCCGGAACGAAGAACGCTTCACGAGATACGCTTCACGCGGTTGGTGTCGCCGCGGGCAATGGCCACGATCGCCGCGCAAAAGGTGATGAATTCGAGGAGTTCTAGGGGCGTGAAGCGTGGGAAGCAGACGTGAAGCGTGGGAAGATAACGTGAAGCGTCGAGAGTGAAGC
>JBBILH010000016.1:38264-43374 GCA_037445005.1 Nitrospira sp. | reverse complement strand
GAAGCAGACGTGAAACGTGGGAAGATAACGTGAAGCGTCGAGCGTGAAGCGTGAAGCGTCAGGATTGCGTGAAGCGTGGGAAGACAACGTGAAGCGTGAACAAGAAGACGTGAAGCGCGTCTTAGCCCGAATGTGCAATGTTGAATGGTGAAGGTGTAAGCGGTACGGACGATAGAACTTTGCTGATTAAGACGAGATACGTTTCACGTTGAGCGAAATCCGAAACGGGCGCATCTCACAGTCTCAACATAAAGGCCATGGGAGGTTACGATGGTTCACAAAGAAGAAATCACTAAAGCGATCGGCGCGCATGGCATGTGGAAGACCCGTCTCACCCAAGCGATCGACACCGGCAAGATGGACGCGAACGTCGATACGGTTCGTGTGGACAACCAATGCGCGTTCGGCAAGTGGTTGTACGGCGCGACACTCGATGCCAAAGACAAAACGTCTCCTTACTATGAGGAGGTCCGCGGTCTCCACGCAAAGTTTCATCAGGCGGCTGCGCAGGTCGTTGAACTGGCGGTGGCCGGAAAGAAGCGGGAAGCCCAACAACTGATGTCGCTGGAGGGTGAGTACACCAAGGTTTCGTCCAAGCTGACCGCAGCCATGTCGGCCTGGGTTAAGAGCTTGGCTGCCTAGTATGCTGTTGATAAGCCCGCCAGCGGCGTTCTCGCATCACTTGGAAGCGCGTGAAACGTATCTCGTGAAGCGTGAAGCGTGAAACGTGAAACGCGGGAAGAAGACGTGAAGCGTCGAGCGTGAAGCGTGAAGCGCCAGGATTGCGTGAAGCGCGGGAAGAAGACGTGAAGCGTCGTTCGTGAAGCGTGAAGCGCGGGAAGACAACGTGAAGCGTCGAGCGTGAAGCGTTGGAAGAAAAAGACGTTAAGCGCAAGAAGAAGACGTGAAGCGTGAAGCGCTGAAGAAGCGGGACGCGGCAGGATCCGGACGCTTCACGAAGCACGCTTCACTGAAAGAGACGGCATGGACCTCAAGACCATCCTGTGGTACGGCGTGTTGGCCAGCGTGACGGCCGGGTATCTGGTGGCGATGGCGGGGGTGCAGGCCGCCCGACAACATGATGTTCCTCATCACTCCAGGCGGATGATCATCGCCTGCACCATCATCGGGATCTGGCTGGTCGCCTACGTCGCCAAGCAGGCCTTGTTCGGGAGGGAGCGATTCGGGGGAACATCTCTACAGTATTGGACCTACTACGTTCCGTTGTTCTCCACCCACATGGCTCTGGCCATGACCACCATCGGGTTAGGCGCCTACAATCTCCATATGGGACTGCACCGGCTCCGATACGGCAGCGTCGGCGCGATGGCCGCCGGTATGACGCTCCATCGCCGTCTGGGAAAGCTGTTGGTCTGGACCTTCTCCGGCACGATGGTCACGGCCTATCTGGTCTATCTGATGCTCTTCCATTGGTTTCCCGCCTAGCAGGTGCAGGAACACGGGGGCGCCCGTTGATCTCCCCTGCTCGCGCGATGCGCACACAAGCTCCATCCTATGTTCAGACTTCGGGCTGTGCTCATCGCATGCGCGCACTCGGAGATCAATCGGGACACCCCTGAAAGGGGCCGAGCGCAAAAGCCATGGCGCCCCGTTCGCCGCGCCTTTCCACAGGCAAGGCCGCAGGGAGGAAACCAGGCTGAGGTCAAGGTTAAGGTTGGGCGGACTTGTTCAACACGGTGAGGCTGTCCGAGTAATCCTCCCTCGCGTCTTTCACGGTTAAGAATCCTTCTCTTTCTTCCGATAACGTCCCTGACGCGGAATCTGCGCGACCATCCGGACCGGAGTGTTTCCCTATGGAATTCGCCATCAACGCCGACGAGTTTGAACGTTTCCGCAGCCTGATCTACGCCGAAAGCGGGATCTCGCTGAGCGACCAGAAAAAGTCGCTGCTCGCGTCGCGCCTCTCGAAGCGTTTGCGCGATCTTGGGTTGTCGACATTCTCCGATTACTACGACCATGTCATGTCGGACGGATCCCGCGAAGAGTTCACCCGGATGCTCGACCTGATATCCACGAACAAGACCGATTTCTTCCGAGAGCCGAAACACTTTGATTTCTTACGCGAGCGGATTCTGCCGGAATTGGAAGACGTGAAGAAGATTCGCGTCTGGTCGTCGGCTTGTTCCACGGGAGAGGAGCCCTACACGATCGCCATCACGCTGATCGAGAGTGTGCAGTATCCGGCGCAGTGGGACTTCAAGATCTTGGCTTCCGATCTATCGACCCGCGTGCTGGCCAAGGCGGCCGCCGGCACCTATGACGATGAGCGCTTGAGGGACGTGCCGCCGGCGGTGGTCCAGCGGCACTTTCTTCGCGGCAAAGGCGACAGCGCCGGCATGGTGAAGGTCAAGCCGCACCTGGCGGAGATGATCAAGTTCCGCCGGTTGAACCTGATGGACGACCATTTCCCGATCAAGAGCCCGCTCGATCTCATTTTCTGCCGGAACGTGATGATCTATTTCGACCGGCCGACGCAGGAAAAGCTGGTCAACAAGTTCCATCGCTACCTGCGACCCGGCGGGTATTTGTTCATCGGGCATTCCGAGAGCCTGCAATGGGTCGATCACCCGTTCAAGTCGATTGCGCCGACGATTTACCGGAAAGAGACGTGAGGCGTGAAGCGCCAGGATTGCGTGAAGCGCGGGAAGAAGACGTGAAGCGTCGTTCGTGAAGCGTGATGCGTGCGATGAAAGAGCGTGAATCGATAAAGGAAGTATTTCGGGTTCACCGGTGACGCCATGCGTTCCTCCTGAACCGTACATCATGATACGGTCCCGGTAGAGGGAGGTGCATGATGAAAATTCAGAAGTTTCGAGATCTGGATGTATGGAAACTCGGCAAGGACATCGTGCTGGACGTCTATCGGGCGACCGCGGAATTTCCGAAAGACGAGATATACGGTCTGGTCGCGCAGATGCGAAGAGCGTCAGTGTCCATTCCGTCGAATGTGGCGGAAGGATTCAATCGGTTTCACAATAAAGAATATCGGCAGTTGCTCTACGTAGCATTGGGTTCCTGCGCAGAACTGGAGACACAAGTGGAGATATCAGCCGATCTCAGATACCTCGCGGACGGAGAGAGAGATCTGATGCTCGACAAGATCGATCATGAGACAAGAATGCTCCGGAATCTGATCAAGAAGCTTTAGAGGGACAGGATCGCCGGTTAAGAGGTATTTGCCGTGGATCTCTCCACTGACACGCTTCACGCTTCACGCTTCACGAATGACGATAGGGCTTTCGCCCACATCCGGCGCATGCGGGACAACCGGTTCCCGCACGAGATTGCGTCGATTCTGCCGGGCGAATTTTTCGTCAGCAAGGAGCCGATGATCGTCTATACGGTTCTGGGGTCCTGCATTTCGGCCTGCATCCGGGACCCCATCGCGGGCGTCGGCGGGATGAATCACTTTATGCTGCCGGAACCGAACGAAAGCGGCCATGATTCCTGGGGCGAGTCGACCCGCTACGGGTCTTTCGCGATGGAGTCGCTGATCAACGAGATCTTGAAACGGGGCGGCATCAAGAGTCGGCTCGAGGTGAAGCTGTTCGGCGCCGGGAAGATCTACGAAGGCAAGATCGACGTGGGGGCGCGCAACGCCCAGTGGGTCCTCAAGTTCCTCAAGACGGAAGGGTTGATGCCGGCCAAGACGGATTTGGGCGACGTCTTCCCGCGCAAGGTCTACTACTTCACCGAGTCCGGACGTGTCTTGATGAAGAAAATCGAGCGGGTGAAGAACACCACCATCGCCGATCGCGAAACGGAATACGCCGCGAAGATCACTCAGGTCAAGCAGCAACCGGCGGAGGATGTGACGCTGTTCTGAACGGCGTGAAGCGTCGTTCGTGAAGCGTGAACAACAAGACGTGAAGCGTGGGAAGAAGACGTGAAGCGTGAAGCGTGAACAAGAAGACGGGAGGCGCGTTTTAGTCCGAATGTGCAATGTTGAATGATGAATGTTTAGTTGTGCACGGAAGATGGCACTTTCCTGATTACGACGAGATACGCTTCACGTTTCACGCTTCACGAGATACGAGGGGGTTATGGCAAAGATTCGAGTGTTGAACGTCGACGACTCGGCCTTGATGCGGCAGGTGCTGGCCGCGCTCTTGTCGAAGGACCACGACATTGAAGTGGTCGGCGCCGCGCCGGACCCTTACATCGCGCGAGAAAAGATCAAGGCGTTGAATCCCGACGTGATCACGCTCGACGTCGAAATGCCCAAGATGGACGGGCTCACGTTTCTGGAAAAGTTGATGAAAGGGCATCCCATGCCGGTCGTCATGGTGAGCTCCTTGACCGAGGCCGGATGCCAGACGACCCTGCGCGCGTTGGAACTCGGCGCGGTCGATTTCATCACCAAGCCGAAGATCGATTTGCGCGAAGGGATGGAAGAGATGGCGCAGGACCTGATCGACAAGGTCAAAGCGGCCGCTGTCGCGCGCCCGAGAGCGTCGTTCGTGAAGCGTGAAGCGTCCGGATCTTCTACGAGCGACGTTTCACGAGATACGCTTCACGTGCCTTCGTCGGCGATGATCAAAACGACCGATACCATCATTGCCATCGGGTCCTCGACCGGCGGAACGGAGGCGGTCAAAGATGTGCTGGAAGTGCTCCCGCCCAACACGCCCCCCATTCTGATCACCCAGCACATGCCGGAGCGGTTCACGAAAACCTGGGCGGATCGCTTGAATAGTCTTTCGAGGATCTCGGTCAAGGAAGCCCAGGACGGGGACAGCGTGCTGCCGGGCCATGCGCTCGTCGCGCCGGGCGGTTATCACATGACGTTGGTGCGCAGCGGCGCGCGCTATTCGGTCAAGATCAATCAAGATCCGCCCGTGAACCGGCACCGGCCGTCCGTCGATGTCATGTTCGATTCGGTGGCGCAGGTGGCGGGAGGAAACGCGATCGGCGTGATCCTGACCGGCATGGGCAACGACGGCGCGAAAGGCATGGCGGCCATGCATCAAGCCGGCGCCTACACGATCGCGCAGGACGAGGCCAGCTGCGTGGTGTTCGGCATGCCGAAAGAGGCGATCAAGGCGGGCGGGGTCGACAAGGTGCTGCCTTTGCCCGACATCGCCGCCGC
>JBBILH010000016.1:0-38164 GCA_037445005.1 Nitrospira sp. | reverse complement strand
CGCGCTTCACGAGATACGCTGAAAATGGCGAAGCACAAACACGAAGAGCACGAAAATCACGAGCGCTGGCTGGTGTCCTATGCGGACTTCATCACCTTGCTGTTCGCGTTTTTCGTCGTCATGTACTCGGTGTCGTCGGTCAATGAGGGCAAGTATCGGACGGTCAGCGAATCCATCAAGGCGGCGCTTAATCCGGTGGTGAGTTCACCGGCCTCCAAGCTGGCGTTCACGATCGGGACTGCGAAGCCCACGTCGATGCAATCGCCGAGCGACGCGAAAGAGCCGGTCATCAGGAAGCTCAGGGCGATCATGAAATCCCTGAAAGAATCGACGGGGCTCGAACTCGTGGAAATGATCGAGCATGCGTCCGGAGACATCATCATTACTGTCCCCGACAATGTGATGTTCAACAGCGGGGAAGCGGTCTTGCGGCCGGAGGCGTTGCCGTTTCTCAGGGCGCTTTCCGAAACGTTGATCGAACTGAACCGCCAGATCCGCATCGAAGGGCACACGGACAACGTGCCGATCCGGACGGCTCAGTTTCCTTCGAATTGGGAATTGTCGGCCATTCGGGCGGTCATGGCGGTGCGGGTCATGAACGAGCTCTACGGAGTGCCCGGCAGCCATCTGAGCGCAGTCGGCCGGGCGGATTCCCTCCCGCGAACGGACAACCTGACGCCGGAGAACCGGGCGAAGAATCGGCGGGTCGAAATCGTGGTGCTGGCCGAAAAGACGCCGGTTGCCGAAGGGTATCAGGCTCCTTCAACGGACCAGGCGGACGAAGCCTCCATGTCCGCCATTCCGTCTGAACTGGCTCCGCCGCCGGCTGTGCCGCCTGCCGTTGAGCCTCAGACGCCGGTCGGCGCGCCGGTTCAGTAGGAATGCCATGAAGAAGCCGGAGGAAAACGTCCGTGGCTGACATTCTCTCCGCCATCGACGGCATATCCGGACAGGCGGACCAGATCGCGCGCGAAGCGACGGCGGAGTCGGTGCGCGAAGGCGTGGCCGGTCGGCCCCTTGCGGCTCTGGCCGAGGAAGCGTGCAGTCTGGCAAAGCAGTCGGCTACCCTCGCGAAGTCCGTCGCCCGTTCCCTCAGGTTGCTTAACGGCGGACGGTTCATCTTCCGCACCCTTGAGGAGGCCAGGGCTCTGGCCTCCATCGTGGCCGGAGTGTTTCCCGATCCCAAGCGGGTCGAGGTCGGAATTTCGGAACTCCTCCTCAACGCGGTGGAGCACGGGAATCTGGAGATCTCCTACGAAGATAAGTCCCGTTTGCTCGCGAGCGGCAATCTCGAACATGAGGTGGCGCGGCGGATCGCGATCCCGCCCTACGCCGAGCGATATGCCGTGGCCGAGATTCGACGGACATCCGAGGAGATCCAGCTGGTGATCCGCGACCAGGGTCCCGGCTTCGACTGGCGGCCCTTTCTCGAGTTCAGCCAAGACCGGGCGTGCGATGCTCACGGCAGGGGGATTGCGACGGCGCGACTGATGTGTTTCTCCAGGCTCGAATATCGAGGTAACGGAAACGAAGTTCTGGCCGCGGTCCGTTTGGCCGGTCAAGTCGATGGGCCGGCGATTAAGACGTGAAGCGTCGTTCGTGAAGCGCGGGAAGAAGACGTGAAGCGTGAAGCGTGAAGCGTCGAAAAAGCGTGAAGCGTAGGAAACAAACGTGAAGCGGGAAGCGCCGGAAGACAACGTGAAACGTGAAGCGTTGAGTGGAACCTGAAACATTGAATCCGACCTTCCCGCTCAAGAACCATCCTTAAGAGGCCGATATGGATAAAGACGGACCTGATAAGCGGGGCGGCGGGCGCCTGTCTACCACGATTGCCGGGATGTAAGGGGGAATGTGATGGCGGTTCAAGCTGATACGGCGACGGCCTCCGCGTGCATGGTGCTCTCCGTGAAGGGCGGGCTCAGCCATGCCGATCGGGAGGAGCTTTCGGCCGCGGTCGATCGGGCGGCGCATCCGGGCTGCACAAGAATGCTGCTCGATCTGCGCGAGGTGCCGTTCGTCGACAGCAAGGCTCTAGGGCTACTGGCCATGACGTATCATCAGCTCAAGCGCCGGCAGATCGAATTCGGGTTGTTGAGACCGACCGATGCGGTGCTGAAGCTGCTGACGATTTCTGGAATTCCCAAGATCATCCCGATTTTTCGAACCGAACCGGAAGAAGTGACTCGACGGGCCGCGTAGGCCGAAGGCAAGACCGCCAGAAAGGACGGAGCATGAAGATCACGCAGCGAGAGTACAAGCAAGCCATTGTGTTGGACCTGATCGGCGATCTGACATACGACAACCGTGGGACGTTCAAAGAGGCGGTCGAGCGGGTCAAAGCGAGCGCTTGCCGCCACCTGATCATCAACATGGAAAAGGTGCAGTTTCTGGACAGCTCGGGGCTCGGTCTCATGGCCCTGATGTCCCAGAATCTGAAACTCAATCACATTCGCCTGAGCGTTGTGAACCCGCAGAGCTATGTGCGGGAGATCATGAATCTGGCCAACATCGCGAAGCTCGTACCGATCTACAATTCCGAGGACGACGCCGTTTCGGATCGCGGCAGAGCGGCGGCATAACGGCGCGATGCGTCACGATGGCGATACCTCTTCCCCCATCACAGGCCGGCGTCTCTTCGAGCGCCTCCGGTCCCTCCCGATCCGGCACCTCAATTCTCCTCATCGACGATGAACCGGTGGCCCGCCGCAGCCTGGCCGGCCGTCTTACGAAAATGGGCTACCGTGTGCTGGAAGCGGTCGACGGGGTCGACGGTCTCGCCGCCATCCGGCGGGAGCATCCCGATCTGATCATCGTGGACTGGATGATGCCTCAAATGGACGGGCCGACGCTATGCGAACGGCTTCGCAGCGATCCGGAACTCGCGACGAGCCAGGTCATCATGATGACCTCGCACGACCAGCCGGAGCAGATCGCCGAGGGGCTGGCGCGCGGCGCCGACGATTTCCTGAGCAAGGCCGCGAGCAAACAGGAGATCGTTGCGCGGGTTCAGGCCGGACTCCGCACGCATGCGCTTGTGAGGCAATTGGAACGGACCCGCGATGATTTGGACTGTTCGAACCGCGCGCTGGTGGGAAAACAGCGCGTGCTGGACGAAGATCTGGCTTCATCGGCCCGCTTTGTTCACTCGCTCCTTCCGGAACCGGGCGCCCCGGCCCCCGGCGCGTCGATGGCCTGGCGGTACCTGCCGTCCCTGACGCTGGGCGGCGACCTATTCGGGGTGGCGAAATGGGGAGAGGAACACCTCGGCCTGTATATGCTGGACGCATCGGGGCACGGCGTCTCCGCGGCCTTGCGCGCGGCCGCGATGGTGACCTTCCTTCACCCGGACAATCTGGCGCGGGTGGTCGGAGGCCACGATCCCGTGGCGATCGTGACCGAAGCCAACCGGCGGTTTCCCATGACGGCGGACGGCGACTATTTTACGCTGTGGGTCGGCGCGCTGCATTTGCCGACCTGGAGGCTCCGGTCGGTGTCGGCGGGGCACGGAGGAGCCTTCCTCTCTGTTCCCGGGCGTCCGACCACGTGGCTTTCTCAGTCGAATCTGCCGTTGGGCTTTGATCCCGAGGCCGGCTACGTCGCCTTGGAGCAAGACATGCCGCCCGGCGCTCGAATCTACCTGTTGAGCGACGGAGTCTACGAAACGATGTCTCCCGACCGTGAATTGTGGGGAAGAGAAAGGTTGCAACAGGTGGTCGAAGCCCGTGCGGGAGAATCGATCGAACAGGTGATCGACGCCTGTTTCGAAGCTTCGCGCGCCTGGCAGCGGGCAGACCACTTCACGGATGATGCGGCGATGGTGGGGTTGGAACGGAACCGTGAAGCGTCGATTGTGAAGCGTGAACAATAAGACGTGAAGCGCGGGTCATGAAGCGGGAAGCGTCCGAATCGGACACGAAGAACGCTTCACGAAGCTGAGACACCATGGATCTCTCATCGATCTTCGATTATGAACTCGCCTTAGCCCGCCTCGACGGAGATCGCGAGCTGTTCACCGATCTCGTCAAGCTCTTTCTTGAGGAGAGCCCGAAAGAGTTCGCGGCCGTTGCGGCGGCCTTGGCACGGCAGGATGCCTCAGTGCTGGCGTCGGCCGCACACAAGCTGAAGGGGTCCGTCACGCAATTCTGCGCGAACCGGCTGCTGGACAGCGTCAAGAATTTGGAAAAACTGGGACGGGCCGGCGAGCTCGCCGCTGCCTCGCCGGTCTGTGCGACGGTAGAACACGAACTTGCAGAGCTTCAGAACGCGCTTCGAGCGACATTAAATGACAGATTACGTGAAGCGTGAAGCGGCGGAAGAAAACGTGAAGCGTGAAGCGTCGCGCGAAGCGCGAGAAGAAGGACGTGCAGTGGGTGGATTAAGAAGTTTCGAGTTGCGGGTTTCGAGTTTCAAGTTCGAGAAATGTGTTTCGTGAAGCGCGGAAAGACAACGTGAAGCGTGAAGCGCGCCGGTGGCCTGTTTCATGTTTCAGGTTCATGTTTCACGTTTAATGTTTCAGGTTGGAGGGAAGAAGTTCCATGTTTCAGGTTGTCTGAAAACTCGAAAGTCGAAACAAGAAACCTGGAACTTCAGGCGTGAAGCGCGGCAAGCTCACAGGTGAAGAGGTTCGGAATGTCAGCCTGGCTCCTGTCAGCTTGTCAGCATCTGTGGGTCTCTCGAAGTACGAGATACGCTTCACGCTTCACGAGATACGCTTCACGCATGACGCTTCACGCAGTGTCACGCCGCGTTCCTGATCTCTTGCCGCCAGGATTCCATGCGGTTCGTCAATCCGCAGGCCTCGAAATAGGCGGCATCGAGCGGGGTACGGCTTTCCGCCTGGACCGATTCGTCGTTCGCCTCATCGTAGCCGTTCGCGACATACACGGCGGTGAGCACGCTAAAGCCCTGTTGCACTTTGGGTAGGGGATCGTGGTGATAAAGAACGGCCTCCACGACCGCTTCGTTCAATCCCCAGAGACCGAGAAGGTAGCCTGCGACCTCGCAGTGGGACGCGCCGAAGACGTCCTGTTCGGCCGCCCACACCGCGATGCGTCGCTCCCGGCTGATCCGCAACACCTCGCGATACTGTTCCGGAAAATTGGCGCCCAGCACCAGGACGCCGACGTCGTGCACCAGCCCCCCGATGAACGCGCCTTCCACGCCGAGTGCTCCGACCCCCTCGGCTTTCGCGATGGCCTTGGCCGATGCGCCTGTCGCCAAGCCGTGGCGCCAGAGCGTCTCGATCGAAACGGGTATCGCGGCGGACGGAGAAAACTGTGAAAACACCTGGAGGCCGAGCACGAGCGATTTGATCGTGTCGAGACCGAGCAGCGCCATGGCGTGGGCCGGACTGGAGATCGTCCGCCGGAGACTGAAGTAGGCCGAGTTGACCACCTGTAAGATCTTCGTGACCATGGCCATGTCTTTTGAAATGATCGCGGCGGCCGTTTCGACGGAGGCCTGCGGCGACTGCAGCACGGCCACCAGTTCCTGGTAGAGGCCGGGAAGACTCGGGATGGTGCGGATATCCGCGATCAGGCGCCGGAGGGAGTCGTTCGTCACTCGTTCGCGGAACGATGCGGATCGAGCCAATGCCGCCTTCAGCCCCGCCGCTTCCAGCGGTTTCGGCAGGAACTGATGCGCCACCTCCAATGCCCGCACGATGACGGACCGATGCGCGGCGCCGGACGCGGCGATTCTCACGGTGTGCGGGTGACGGTCTTTGATGTCGGAGAGCAACTGGAGGCCCCCTGCGCCGCCCAGGTGCGTGTTCGCCACGACGACGTCGCAGGGAGTTTGGTCGAGCATCGCCAGGGCTTGGTCCGGCGTGGACGCGCCCGCGATCTCCCAATCGCCGGAGAGGTCGGAGAGCAACGCTTGAATCTGCGAAGCCGCGGCCGGCTCTTCGTCGACGACCATTAGGCGTTTCATAGCCGAATCCTCTATAGGCGGATCGTGAGGGTAGAGGCCTCTATCTTGTTCGGTCGCTGCGGCAAAGGCCTTGAGGCATACACCGGTGCGCGCCTCAAGTTCGCCGTCCATTTGTCCGAGAGAGAGGGGAGAGCGGAGGTGGAGACACTATGGCCGAGTCGGAAATGCCGGGCTCCTCGTCAGCCAAGCGGATTCTGGTCGTCGATGACGATGCGACGATTCGGCTGCTCTGTGCGCGGGTTTTGACAGAGGCCGGCTATCGGGTTGTGGAAGCAGAGGGGAGCCCGGAAGCGATGGCGGTGCTGAGCGAGCCGGGGGCGTCGATCGATCTGGTTCTAGCTGATCTGTTCCTTCCGCCGCCGGGTTTCCAACTGGCGTCTTCAGCCGGTAGGTATGCGAGGGTGAACGGACACGAGATGGTGACACAGATGCTCGCCCTTAGGAGCGAACTGCGCGTGCTCTACATGTCGAGTCATCCCCGCGCGAGCCTGCCGTCGCAACAGATCAATCTCGGGAACGCGCTTTTTCTCCAAAAACCGCTCAGCAAAGAGTCCTTGCTGGCCCAAGTGGCCGCGGCGCTTGCGGCCCCGCCTCTCCGGGCCGACGGAGCTCCGGCTGGTGAGAAGAAAGACGTGCAGTGGGTGGATTAAGAAGTTTCGAGTTACTAGTTGAAACGAAGAAGTTTCAGATTCCAAGTTTAACGTTTCATGTCGGAAGGCCGGAGTTTCATGTTTCTGGTTTCAAGTTTAAGGTCGGATCCGTCAGCGTCCGATAACCTGAAACATGGAACTTCCCCAACAGAACCTGAAACTGAAAATCGGATATCTGGGACGTGAAACTCGACCTTTGGGAAGTTCCTCGCCCTGCTATGCGGGCATCTCGGCAAGACGCAGCGTATACAGGTACTGGTAGAGCCCTTTTTGGTCTATTAACTCTCCGTGGGTGCCCGTCTCGACCAGGCGTCCGTGGTTGAGGACGATGATGCGGTCGGCGCGCTGGATTGTCGTGAGGCGATGGGCGATCACGACGGTGGTGCGTCCTTTCATCAAACGCTCCAAGGCTTCCTGAACCAGCCGCTCGGATTCGCTGTCGAGGGCCGAGGTGGCTTCATCCAGTAGCAGAATGCGCGGGTTCTTGAGAATGGCTCGGGCGATCGCGATCCGCTGGCGCTGCCCCCCGGAGAGGTTGATTCCTTTCTCGCCCACTACGGTCCGATATTGATCGGGGAGACTCATGATGAAGTCGTGCGCATGCGCCGCGCGGCTCGCTTCGACGACTGCGGTCTCGTCGGCTTCCTGGTTGCCGTAGCAGATGTTGTCGAGGATCGTTCCGCCGAACAGAATCGTTTCCTGCGGCACGAGCGCGATTTGGCGATACCAGCTTTCCAGCGTGATGGAGCGGAGATCCCGGCCGTCGACGGAGATACTCCCTGTCGTCGGGTCGTAGAAGCGGTGAATCAGGTTCATCACCGTCGTCTTGCCGGCGCCGGTGGGGCCGACGATGGCGACTATTTCGCCGGACTTGGCTTCGAAAGATACATCGGTCAATACCGTTTGTCGGTCGTCGTATGCGAAGCTCACACGCGTGAGCATCAAGTGTCCCGCGATCTGTCGCAACTCCACCGCATTCGGCGCGTCGGCGACCTCGGGCTTGTGATCCAAAATCTCGAAGACCCGCTCCGTCGCGCCCTGAGCTTCACGAATCTGCGCGAACACCCTGGCGCCGGAGCTGAAGGGGCCTATGAGGATGCCGGCGAAGAGGACGAAGGCGAACAGGTCCCCCGGAGTCACGGCTCCGTCGATCACCTGGGTGCCTCCGTACCACATCACGGCCGCGGCGGCCGAAAACGTGAAAAAACTGATGACGGGGATGAATATCGCCATGATGCCGGCGCGCTGCATTGTCAGCGCGAGCGTGTGGCGGACCTGGGCCGCGAAACGTGCGTTCTCCCTTTTGGTTTGCACGAAGGATTTCACGATCCGGATTCCGGAAATGACTTCTTCGATCAGCGTGCTCAACGCGGCCGTCTGGTCCTGGATCCCCGTCGAAAGGGCCTTCAGCCGGCGGCCGAAAAACTTGGCTACGACGACGAGCAGCGGAAGCAGCACGAGAATCAACAGGCAGAGGCGCCAATTCATGGCGAGCAGAAAGGCGATTCCGCCGACGAACGTCACCACTTGCTTGGCGCTGTCGATAGGCGTTTCGGTGACGACGGACTGAATGACCGTCACGTCGTTCATCATGCGGGAAAGCAACTCGCCGGTCCGGCGCCGGGCGAAGAAGCTGACGGACAGAGTCTGCAGATGCGCAAACAGATGAGTGCGGAAATCGGCGACGATGTGCTGGGAGATCCAGGCCGTCAGGTAGCTGTGCCCCATTGAGCAGGCGCCCTGCAAGATGATTAATCCGAGAAACAGGACGATGAGATTCGTCATCCCCGCGGCATCGTGTTGAACCGTGATGACGTCCCAAAGATTTCCGGCCAAGCGGAGCAGCGCCAGATTGATTGCCGCGACGCCCATGACCAAGAGGCCGGCCGCGACCATGCGGGCCAGATACGGCTTGAGAAACGGAAGGAAGCGTTTGAAGATGGAGGTCATGGCCGTGCGATCTTAGTGGAGGCGGCGGCGGAAAACCAAGCGGGAAAGAGGGACGGGCGAAATATGAGCGCGCAGCGGAAGATTAGAGCTGAGCGATGGATTCGATCTGGTTCTTATTGATAGCGACGAAATCGGATCGGTCCTTATCGTTGATCAGCACGTCGGTGAGGCTGATGAACAGGCGCTGTTCTTCGTTGATGGCGTCCGAAACTCGATTGCGCATGGGCGGGATGAGAAAGTCCCCTACGTAGACACAGTTCACCGTCCGGACCCGGATGCGAACTTTCTTGCCCTCGGGCACTTGTTTCCTCCTACGTCGGATGCGCGTCCGCGCGGCGACCGGAATGACGGCGAGACCGTTCTCTCTCGCGCCGTGTCACGGCGCAAGAGAGAACGACCGCGAATCATCTCAAACACCAGGCTGATCGGTCAGCTCTTGCGGCGAAGGAATTTTTGGCGCCGGCGCAGCTTCTTGTACTTATGCTTGCGCATCTTCTTCCGACGTTTTTTCAGCACGCTTGCCATTCGATATCTCTCCCCGGTCCGAGTCTAAGAGACTTCATTCCAAATTGCAAGCAAGGCGTCGAGGCAATCGGCTGTCACGGCTGATGGAGAAGAGAAATACCATGCGCCCCAATCTCCTTGACCTGTCTCGCGCGCGGTTCCTATACTGCCGGCGTGTTCGTGATGTCTACGATACGGGTAGCCACAACCGCTCTGCTCCCGGCGATATTGCTGGCGGCGAGTTTAGGCTGCGGATCGAAACTCATCCAATTCCCCGAGGATCATGAGCGATTTCTCCGGATCGATAAGGCGGTCGAGTCGCTCCGGCAGTCGTACGTGAAGAAAGAGCCGTCGAGCATGTCATCCCTAATGGTCCCCACTGAACAGTTGGAGCGTCTTCAACGAGACGCCGCAAAAGACTTCGAGGCCTACGACAGCTTGGCGCTGCAGTTCACGATCGAGCGCATCATGATCGATAACGACGACATTGATGTGTATGTGCATTGGCAGGGAGTCTGGAAAAAGACCCCGGATGATCCCGGGTTCCGGCAGCGCGGCCATACCCGATTGCAGTGGGTAGGGACGACCGCCATCTTGCTCAAGGCGGTGCAGGGCGACGCGCCGTTCGGTATGAACGGACGGCAGGCAGCCCCTGATTCGCCCACTCGCCAGAAAAAGTAGCCATGCCCAATAGTCGCGGTTCTTCATCAATCCCGCCCCCAGATTTCCTTGTCATCGGCAGCGGTGTGGCGGGACTTCGGGCTGCGTTGGAACTGAGCCGGAAGGGCCGGGTGCTCGTGCTGACCAAGGGGCATCCCCTTCAAAGCAGCTCAATTCACGCGCAAGGCGGCGTGGCCGTCGCCATGAGCGAAGAAGACGACGTCGCCATTCATCTGACCGACACATTGAAGGCCGGCCATGGACTATGCCGCAAGGAAGCGGTACGAGTGTTGGTCGAGGAAGGACCTGACCGTATTCAAGAATTGATCACATGGGGTGCGAAATTCGATAAAGCCGGGGGGAAGTTCGCCTTTGCGAGGGAGGCGGCACATAGCCGAAGCAGGATTTTGCGAGCGCGCGGGGACGCCACAGGCAATGAAATGGTGCGGGTACTGATCGCCGAGGCGATGAAACAAAAGCGTATTCAGCGCTTGGATTACCATTTTACGGTCGACGTTGTCGTGGAGGCTGGCCGCTGTGGCGGTGCGCTGGTTCTCGATGAACATTCCGGCCGGCGATTTATTCTTCCCGCGCGCGCGGTCGTGTTGACGACCGGCGGAGCCGGTCAGGTGTACGCAAGGACGACCAATCCCGCCAACGCCACGGGTGACGGCATGGCGATGGCGCTTCGGGCCGGCGCGGTGCTCCAGGACATGGAATTCGTTCAATTTCACCCGACGTCGCTGTATTTGCCAACCAGTCCGCCATTTCTTCTTTCGGAGGCGATGCGAGGGGAGGGCGGGCAGTTGCGGAACAGCAAGGGCGAACTCTTCATGCATCGGTACCACCCGATGGGGGCATTGGCGCCGCGCGACATCGTGTCGCGGGCCATCTGGGCTGAAATGGCGGCCACCAAGGCGCGCCACGTGTATCTTGACGTGACTCATTTAGGCGCGGAATTCGTGAAACGCCGTTTCCCGACCATCTATTCGACCTGTCTTCGGTACGATATCGACATCACGGAGGAATGGATTCCGGTCTCGCCGAGCGCCCACTATATGATGGGCGGGGTCTGGACAGATCTCAACGGAGCCACGACGGTGCCGGGGTTGTTCGCGGCGGGCGAGGTCGCTTGCAGCGGCGTGCACGGCGCCAATCGTCTGGCGAGCAACTCCCTCTTGGAGGGGTTGGTGTTCGGCACGCGCGCGGCGGCCGCGGCAGTGGCCTACGCGGGCAGGCACGACCCGCCGTCGCTGGCGATGCAGGAAGCGGCGCTGAAGGCGGAGCATGTAGGCTCGGTCGACGATGCCGAGAAGATCCGCAGTTCGCTCCGGCGTACGATGTGGGGGCAGGTGGGCGTGATCCGGTCAGGGGAGTCGCTCATCAGAGCCTGCGCGCAACTCTCGCGCTGGGCGCAATTGATGGCTCAGCCATTTTCCAATCGGTCGGCGCTGGAAGTAAAAAACATGGTACAGATTGCCCAGTGTATTGCGGAAGCCGCGCTTTGGCGTGAAAACAGCGTCGGCGCTCATTACCGGTCGGATTTTCCTCAAGAAAGGCGGGCCGGGTGGCAGCAGCACAGCCGACTCTCGATTGATGACGGAGTCAGCGGGAAAAAACCTCGGAAGTCGCAGGGGCTTCTGTTGGAGCTGCGGGGGCGAACTGGCTGACGGGCCGTTCCGTGATGACCCCGTCTCTCACCAGGAACGTGCGGTAGAAGCGCAAGACCTTCTTGACGTATTGCCGTGTCTCATCGATCGGCGGTAACGCCTGATACCGCTCGACGATATTCTCGCCCGCGTTATAGGCTGCCAGAGCAAGAGGGAGATTCCCATGGAATCGATCGAGCAGTTGGCGAAGATACTTGGTGCCTCCCGCCACATTATCCTCGGGATCATAGAGGTCGCGAACATCCATACGTACGGCGGTCTGAGGCATCAGTTGCATCAAGCCGATGGCGCCGGCGCGTGACACGGCGCGCGGGTCGAAGTTGGATTCCGCTTTAATGACGGCTCGGATCAGGGCGGGATGCAGCCGATGCTCGGACGAATGACGTCGTATCACCGGTTCAAGTTCACGTTCTGAGAGAATAGGATGAAACCTATTCGAGTCGATGTCCACCCTACGATAACGGCCGTCCGAGGGCACATTAGTCAGCGCGATGGTCCCGTTCGGTCCAATGTATTGATAAATCTCGGCCTGCACGGCTTCGGAGAAAGTGATCATCAGAATGGCGATTGCGAAGGCGGCGGCAATGGCAAGCTTCTGTCGTGTTGAGGGGCTCATCTCTTGGCTGATTAGGGTGTGCGGTAGCATGTTCCCAACGATAGCAGCCTGCCTCAAGGTGTCAAGAAAATGCAGAACCCATGCCTATGAAAGATTGGCTAATTCTACAAGAGAACAACGGGTTAGGGACACAAGTCGGTTCTCTATTGTTCCGTAAACCGCGTCCGGCAGGCGACAAATTTTTGGTGGAGTGCCTTTGTCAAGGTGCCCGGTCGGCCATGCCCGATGGGGTGCTGGTCTATGGTGCAGACGGGCATCACCTCCATGCTGGTATTTGTGAGAAAACATTCGTCGGCCTGGAGCAGTTGGCTCAACCCATAACACCCTTCTTCCGTGGTCACGCCAAGTTCTCGCGCTAGAGTCAGAACCACGTCTCGGGTGATGCCATCCAAGATGCCGCAATCGAGAGATGGAGTTTTGAGGGTTCCATCCGTGACGAAGAACAGATTGCTCACTGTGCATTCCGTTACATGCGACTCCCAATTCAGAAGGAGACTGTCGAAGGCACCGGCAAAGATGGCTTCGCGCTTGGCGAGAATGTTGTTCAGGAAATTGGTCGCTTTGATCTGAGGGTCTAACGCGCCCGGCAGATTGCGCCTTGTTTTTGCGACGATCAGGCTAACGCCAGCGTCGTACAGCGATGATGGCGGGGGATGAAGGGGTTTGGTCATGATCACGATTGTAGGAGTTGGACAGAGGGCTGGATCAAGACCGATGTCGCCGGGCCCCCGCGAGATCGTGATGCGAAGATAGGCGTCGACGCGATCGTTTCCTACATGATTTCTCTCCATGGCCTCATGCAGCAGCGCGGGCCAGTCGCGATTCGGAATCGAAAGCCCGATAGCGTCGGCGGAGCGGTGGAGACGAACAAGGTGCCGGTCCCGCATGAAAATCTTTGCTCCGTAGGACCGGATGGTTTCGTACACTCCATCGCCATAGAGGAAGCCGTGGTCAAAGACGGAGACCGTCGCTACTTTTTCATCAACAAAACGGTCGTTGAGATAAATCCACATCTTCACGCCTGCTGGAGTGTGCTCAGGAATGCCCGGGCCTTGTGCAATGTTTCTTCATACTCTTTGACGGGATCAGAGTCGGCGACGATGCCGGCTCCGACCTGGAGATAGCCTCTCCCTTCTGACAGTACCAGCGTGCGAATGATGATATTCAAGTCAAGGTCGCCGTTCCAGCCTAGATAGCCGAATGAACCGGTGTAAGGACCCCGCCGAACCGGTTCTAATTCATCGATAATCTCCATGCAGCGAATCTTCGGAACCCCCGTGATCGTGCCGCCAGGAAACGTCGCTCCGATAAGGTCGTATGGTGTGGCGTCTGATCGGAGTGTGCCGCTGACGTTCGAGACGATATGACTGACGTGCGAGTATTGTTCCACCGCCATGAATTCGTCGACTCGCACGGTGCCGAATGCGCAGACCCGACCCAGATCGTTGCGCGCAAGGTCGACCAGCATCAGGTGCTCAGCGCGCTCTTTTTCGCTGGAAAGCAATTCTCCGACCAGAGTTCGATCGGCGTCGTCCCCCGCCCCTCGTGGCCTCGTGCCGGCGATCGGTCTGGTTTCGGCCTTTCGGCCGCTCAGGCGAACCAGGCGCTCGGGAGAGGAACTGACGAGCGAAACGTCTCCGAAGTGCAGGAGTCCGCTGAAGGGGGAGGGATTGACCGAACGAAGCCGGCGATAAAGAGACTGCTCGTACGCAAGCCGTGGGGGGCCCGAGCGGGCTGATTCCGGCAGGGTAAATTGAAATCTGTGGGAAAGGTTGGCTTGATAGATATCTCCTGCCGCAATGTAGTTTTGGCAACGTCGGACACGCTCAAGATACGCGGCGCTGGTCTGTTCTGCAGCGAAGACGATGGGGTCGATCACGGGAGGCGGGCCCTCTTTCTGCGAGTTTGTCAAGCGGGCCTCCCATTCCGCCAGTCGGTCTAGTCCTTCCCGGTAGAGCTTTTCACGCGGCTCGCCGAGGAATCTCGTCATCGAAGGGCAGTAGATGAGTTGGAGTTCATCAGTTCTGTGATTCAAGGCAGCGACCAGGTCGAATGAAGCAAATTGAAGGTCTGGTATTCGGAGGTCTTGTTGCGCGTTCGAGGGGAGGTTCTCGATTCGTCGAATGAAGTCGTAGCCGAAGTAGCCGACCGCTCCCCCGAAAAACGGAGGCAACTCAGGAGACGGTTCAATCCCGGGCGGGCCGATCAGGTCTTTGAGCGGAGCGAAGGGATCTAGCTCGAAACCCTTCATCGTCGGCGCCTCTAGGGATATGACTGAGGCGGCTCCGCTACCGAAGAAGGAGAAGGCCTCTGTGTCCGGGGTGCCTTTGCCGGTCTCGAGAAGGAATGAGACTTGGGAGGGGGCGGCGATTTTCGAATAGAGATCCAGGGGAGACTTGCCTCGCCCTGGCAGATGAACAACCAGTGGATGGGGTGCTCCGGCCAAAAATGACGGTTGGTCAAACCTAGCCATCGTGTGACGTGGTGTATCAGATACGGGGGAGATTCACTATACTCCAGCGATTCCTCGATTTCCCAGCGTGCGCAACTTGACAAATTCACAAGGATTCTGTTTGAATTGCGCGCCCGCCATCGGGAGAGTCCTTGCTCAGGGTCGCTGGTTGAGTACTCGCCTCAGTGGGCCAACTCAGGCGGACCATGCCCCAGCCACAGGATCCGTTCTATGCGGGGCTCGGCCAAGCCGTTCGGATCGGAACGGAACTTCTGGCTGCGCTGATCGTGGGAGGTGGACTTGGCTGGGCGGCCGATACGTATCTCCTTGGAACCGGCCCTTGGGGAATGGTTGTCGGGTTGATTATGGGCGCGGCGGCCGGTGTGCGGAACGCCTACCGTATGGCCCAACGGTGGCCGAAGTAATCGGGTGCGACTGACGAGCGAAGGATTCCATGGAAGAAAGTCCTCTGCATCCGTTCGAACTCCATAACTACGTCCCGATCAATCTGGGCGGTATGGACATCTCCATCAACAAGGCCGTCGTCATGATGTGGATCGTGGTCGGCCTGATTTCGGCTCTTATGGTGATGGTGGGGTCCGCGAGACAACTCGTCCCAGGGAAATTACAGAGTCTGGCCGAAATGATGGTGGATTTCATTCGTGGGATTATTCTGGATACGATGGGCAAGGACGGTATGCGATTCTTCCCGCTGATCGCCACGCTTTTTCTCTTTATTCTATTCTGCAATCTCCTCGGTTTGATTCCAGGTTCCTATACTGTGACCAGCCAGATCGTCGTAACCGCCGTGTTTGCCTGCGTCGTCTATGGGCTAAGCCTCGTTATGGGGTTTATCCTGCACGGCGCAAAATTTCTCGGGATTTTGGTGCCACCCGGTACGCCGGGCTGGCTGTTGCCTCTGATGGTTCCGATAGAGCTCATCAGCCAGTTGGCGCGGCCGATTTCGTTAGCGGTCCGGCTGTTCGCCAATATGACCGCCGGACATGTGATTCTTGGGGTACTGTTTGGGTTAGCCGTCAGTGGCGGTTTGCTGATCGGCTGGCTCCCGTTTGCCTTTACCATCGCCATGAACGGGTTGGAAGTCGGTATTGCATTCATTCAGGCGTATATTTTTACCGTGCTGACGTGCGTCTATTTGGGGGACGCATTCCACCTGCATGGTCATGATGACCACGCGCACTAGCCGTCGGGACTAGCGAGCGGGTTAACTCGTTAAGGGAGGAAGGAGACACAATGGATTCAGCAGCAGCAGCGTTGTTAGGCATGGGGTTGGCGGCCGCGGGCTTCGCCGGTGCCGGCGTGGGTATCGGCTATATCTTCGGCAAGATGATCGAAGCCGTCGCTCGTCAGCCGGAAGCCGAAGGCCGGGTCGGCAAGTATATGTGGATCGGGTTTGCTCTGGTCGAAGCGATCGCGCTCTACGGTCTCGTCATTGCCTTTATCATAATGGGTCTCCGCAAATAGGAGGCAGGCTCGGGTCTAGGTTAAGGCCAAGGTACTTCCAATTCGTCTCTCAGCCTCAACCTAATCCTCAGCCTGTTTGAAGAACATGCCGCAGTTTGAATCACATTTCTTCTCTTCCCTCATTTTTTGGGAAGTCGTCTCCTTTGGTATTCTCCTCTTCGTGCTGTACAAGTTTGCCTTTCCCGGCATTCTTGCCGTCCTCGAGGAGCGGGAAAAGAAAATCAAGGACAACCTCGACCAGGCGGAACGTCACCGTTCAGAAGCCGAGCGCAAGCTCAAAGAGTATGAGGCGAAGCTGCATGCCGCCTCACGTGAGGCCGAAGGGATCCTAGCCGCCGCCAAAGAACGGGCCCAGCGGTTGATGGAAGAAAACGAGCAGCGACTGACGGCAGAGGCAGATCGAATAAAAGGGGATGCAACCAGGGCGATCGACCAGGAAAGGCGCAAAGCTATCCAGGAGATCCGGACCCAGACGACCGATATTGCATTGATGGTGGCGGAGAAGGTGGTGCAGCGCAGCTTGAACGATGCTGATCACCGACGCCTTGCCGATGAGGCTCTGGACGCCTTGGCGAAGTCTTCCGCTCGATAACTTGCAGCTCGGGCGGATCAACCTAGGCTGAGGCCGCCAGGCCGATACCCTCCCAAGTCCGCGCACACGTATCGGAATCCGATTGAGGACAAGCGGGTGTTTAAGTAGGCTCGTGTCTCGGCCAGATTAAGGCGCTCGAAATCGTCTGAGGACACCTCGATTCTGGCGATCTCCCCATGATCGCGCACCCGGACATGCTGGAATCCCAACTCATGTAGGACAGCTTCAGCTTGCTCCACGCGGCGGAGCTTGTCGAAAGTAATCGGAGTGCCGCGGGGAATCCTGGAGGAGAGGCAGGCGGCGGCCGGTTTGTCCCAGACCCTGAGGCCTAAGCTCTTAGCCAACAATCTGACGTCCGATTTCCTCAGTTCGGATTCAACGAGAGGGCTCCTGACGTTCCACCGCCGCGCTGCGGCAATTCCCGGGCGCTCATCACCAAGATCGTCGACGTGTGTTCCATCCACGACCCATTGACTCTGCCGGGGCCCAAGCAAACCGTTCAATAATTGATACAAATCGGCCTTGCAATGGAAGCACCGGCTGGAGTCGTTCTGCACGAACTCCGGAATTGCCAATTGGTCTGTGTTGATTATTTCGTGCCGCGCGCCGATCTCCTGCGCGATGCGCTTCGCGTCGTCGAGTTCGGACTGAGGAAAGGTGGGGGAGACGGCGGTGATTCCTAGCGCCCGTCCACCCAACTCTTCATGCGCAATTCTCAAAACGAGCGTGCTGTCGATTCCTCCTGAGAAGGCCACAATGACAGAGTCCATGCCGGCAATCACTCGTCGCAAGCATGATATCTTGTCCGTGGGGAGTTCCGTTGTCATGACAGACCTACGAGGACCAAGTTTGGACAGTCAGTGTTTGACTCTTGACTTGGCGAGATTTCCGACGACGACGAGCGCATACCGCTGGGGATCCAGGTATTGTTTGGCGGCCCGTTGGACGTCCTCCTTCGTCACCCGTTCGATCCATTTCGGGTACTGCGCAAAATACTCGAAGCCCAAGCCATAAAACTCCACTTGCGCCAGCACTTGCGCCAGCTTTCCCGTCGAATCCAAGCGGAGCGGAAAACTCCCCATCAGGAATGACTTGGCTTCGGCCAATTCTTGGTCCGATACGGGGTTATCTCTGATGGCCTTGATCTCGGCTAGGACCCCGTTGATCGCCTGATTCGTCGATTCGCTGCGGGTCTGCAAATTAATCCAGAAAGAACCAGGCATGAGCCGGGCATCGAAGTGACTCATAATGCCGTAGGCCAAGCCTTGTTTGTCGCGAATGGAATCCATCAAACGGGACGAAAATCCTCCGGCCCCGAGGACATGATTCATCACTGTGACGGCATAGAAGTCCGGATGGGCGCGAGAAATTCCGCCATGGCCGATAACGATCGTGGATTGGGTTAAGTCCTTTTCGATCAACTGTACGGTTTTCTTCTTGATCGGTGCCGGATCTTTGGTCATGCGTGCGGGAACGGAACTCTTCTTCCATGCGCCGAAATGCGTCTGAACAAGAGCAGTGGCTTGGTCGACCGTGATGTCGCCGACAATGGCGAGGATTATCTGGTTCGGCACATATTCTCTTGCATAGAAGGCCGAGACATCGGCCGGAGTGATCTTCGCCACCGTTTCTTCCGTGCCCTGCAAAGGCCAGCGGTATGGATGACCGTGAAAGACCGACTGATTAAACGCTTTCATGGCGACGTGACCAGGGTCGTCGTTGTCGCTGGCCATCTCCCCTAGCACTTGCGTCCGGATGCGCTCGAATTCCTGCTTGTGGAACGCCGGGTGCTGGAGCACGTCGGCGAGGAGGGTGAATCCTGTCTCGACGTCTTTTTTCAAGACCCGTGCGGCCACCGTGGTGAAGTCCTCCGATGTCTTGACCTCCAATGAGCCCCCGATGAAGTCGATCTGTTCCGCCAATTGCTTAGAGGAGCGGGTCGTGGTCCCTTCATCGAGCAGGCTGGCGACGAGGTTCGCCAATCCCGCTTTGTCGGGAGGATCTTGGGCGGATCCCGCCTTAAGCAAGGCATGGGCTTCGACAATCGGCAGAAAATGCTGTTCGAGCACCAACACCGTCATTCCGTTGGCCGTTACGAATTTCACAGGAGCCAAATCCGCCGCTTGGAGGGCCGGCGCAGCCCACACCGACGTCATAATCATCAAGCCGACCGCAAGCAGAGGACTCACCCAATGGGAATGTCCGATACCGATGGCCATGGGGGTTGTCACGACTTTCCTTGGTGGGCCGGGGCGGGGGGAGCCTCCGGTTGCTTCGCCGGCGCGGGAATGAGGATGCCGACGGTTCGTGCGTCATCGATGAGATATTGCTTCGCCACGCGCTGGACGTCCTTGGCCGTCACTGCTCTGATACGGTCTAGGAATTGATCCACTTTCCTCCATCCGGCCCCGATCGATTCAGCTTGTCCCAGCAGCATCGCGTGGCGGAAATTGGAGTCCTGTTCAAAAACCCGCGCAGCTTCGACTTGGTTCTTGGCCCGCTGCAGCTCCAGTTCAGTGGGCGGCTCGTTTTGGATGCGCTTGATCTCTTTATTAAGGGCATCCTCGACCTGCTCGATCTTGTGACCAGGACTCACTAGAGCGTAAAAGTAGAACAACCCGGGATCAGCCTGCATCAGCCCGTATTCAGCTCCGACGGCCAGCGAAAGCTTCTGATCGTAGACGAGACTTTGGTAGAGTCTGGAGCTTTTCCCATGCGAAAGGATCGATTCGAGGACATCAAGCGCATAGGAATCCTCGCCGGTGAAGTTCGGCACACGATAGCCCATCATGACGAAGGGGACCTGCGCCTCCCGTTTCAAGAGAAACCGGCGCTCGCCTCTTTGTTCGCCTTCCATCGTGGCGACCGGCTTTGGTTCGGGGCCGCGCGGAATGGGTTCGAAAAGCTGTTTGATAGTCGGGAGTAAACTATCCGCCTTCACGTCGCCCACGATCACGAGAGTCGCATTGTTGGGGGAGTAATACGTATCGTAATGGCGTTGAAGGTCGTCGAGCGTCATGGCTTCCAGATCGCCGAACCACCCGATCACGGGCCAATGATACGGATGACTCAAATAAGCCTGCGCAAAAAGGGCTTCGACCAAAGCTCCTTGGGGATCATCCTCTGTACGAAGGCGGCGTTCTTCCTTGACGACCTCGCGCTCCGTCTTCAGCTCATTCGTATCCAGAATCAGGCCTTGCATCCGATCCGCTTCCATCTCCAAAGCCAACTCCACTCTGTCGGCCGACAGGTTCTCGAAGTAGGCGGTGAAGTCCTGGCTGGTAAAGGCGTTATCGACGCCGCCGTTCTTGCGGATGAGCCGCGAGAACATTCCTTTCGGATATTTCGATGTCCCTTTGAACATCATGTGTTCGAGCATATGGGATAATCCGGCTCTGCCCATTACTTCGTTTCGCGAGCCGACCTTATACCAGACTTGGACGGTCGCCACCGGCGCCTTCGGAACCTCCGCAATCAATACTTTCATGCCGTTGGATAGGACGAATTCTTGAGGGTCGACGGCCTGGGCGGGCGCCGTCACAAACAGGAAACATAAGGCGCATGCGAAGAACCAGATATTCGGATGTCGGGGGAGGGTGGTGGTCATCATTGCCGGTGAGGGACGAACCATCGTATGCTAACAACGCGATTCAATTTGTGTCAAGGCGCGACCTCCAGCCGCTGCTGCTGACTTGCCGAGCTGGCCGCAGGCCCCGAGCACGTCGTGTCCACGGCTCTTTCGCACAAAAACGTCGAGGCCGCAGGCCTTCACTCGCTCCTGGAACGCTAAGACCGCTGCATCCAATGGGCGGCTGTACGGGCTGCCTGGAAATTCGTTGAACGGGATAAGATTGACCTTGCAGCGGAGCCCTCGGACGAGTTTCGTGAGTCGAATCGCATCGGCCGGTTGATCGTTTATCCCGGCCAAGAGAACGTACTCAAACGTCATGCGCCGCCCCGGCGACAGCGGATAGCGACGGCAAGCGGCTAGCAGTGTCTTCAGCGACGCAATCTCATTGGCTGCAGGCATCAATCGGCGCCGCTGTTCCTCCGTCGTGCCGTTCAGTGAAATGGCCAGGTTCACGCCAAGAGCCGCCACGTCTTTCATGCGGGACGCCAGGCCGGCCGTCGAGACCGTGATCCGGCGCGGGGACCAGCCGAGTCCCCAGGATTTGTTTGTGAGGCAGCGGACGGCGGCCGATAGGGCCTCGATGTTGGCCAGTGGTTCTCCCATCCCCATGAACACAAGGTTGGTCAAAGCTTCGCCCTCGGCAAGTTGGTCATGGGCTGTAAGCACCTGGTCGACGATCTCATGGGATTTCAGATTGCGCGTCAGCCCCATCGTTCCCGTCAGGCAGAAATCACAATCAAGCATACAGCCGACTTGAGTCGAGACGCAGAGCGTCAGCCGATGGTCATCGGGAATCAGCACCGTTTCGATCTGGAGCCCATCAATCAATTTGATGAGGAGCTTTCTTGTGCCGTCTGAGGATCGCTGTTGGGCACAGTCCATTGAACGTTCGATTGTGGCGATCTGAGACAGCCGACCCCGGTCGTTTATGGACAAGTCCGTCATCTGGCGTATTGTTCTCGCACGCCGCTGGTAGAGCCAGCGAAGAATTTGGCCAGTTCTATAGGGAGGCCAGTTCAGTTGCCTGACGAGCTGGGCCAGTCCGGGCTCATCGAGCGAGAGGAGATTCTTCAGTGGCAAGGCGGGTTCTTTTGCCATTTCGTAAGGTAACATAGCCTGAAAAATGGGAACAAGGTAATACGGCTGGTGCCACGGTTTCCCCGCTGGCAAGAGGCAAAAGACACTGTTATATGGTACATACTTAGAAAGAGACTCCTGGCATCTCTATGGAGGGAGCAATGTGCTTGGGCAATTTCGTTTCTGCTTGAGTTGGATCGTCTTCAGCGCCGTTTGTCTCATCTCTCGTTCCACCTACGGTGCGGCTCCTTCTTCTCAAAATGACAACGACATAGATGTCTGCGATTCGGCCGCTTCATGTTTTCAATCGGGAGCATTGCCAAAAGAGCGGCTGGGGACCGCTCTGACGAAAGACCAGGTTCTGTCGCTGAAACTGGAACGACTGCGCCATCTAATGGAGCGGTACCCGTCTACCGTATGGGCGAAGCGGGCGGGTCTGCTCTCCGGGGTCTTGTTGGTCGAACGAAATCCTGCAGTTGCCATTGAGTTCTTGCGAGGCGCGCAGCGGGATTTCCCCGTACTGGACGACTACATCAGGCTCTGGATCGGGGAGGCATTGTTGAATCTCGGCGATGCCAAGCTGGCGGCGGGTATCTTCGAAAGCATACCAACGGCCGTGCCCGATTCGAGCCTTCTGACCAGGGCAGCCTATCGAACGGGGGAGGCTTGGTATCAGGCGTCGAATTGCCAGGAAGCGAACACATGGTTCGCCAGAGCGTTGGCGATCAGCGACAAGGATCAGTCCGCTCCTCAGGCGCTTCTCCGCCAAGGCGCCTGTCTGCTTCGTGAGAACAATATTCCCGGAGGCCGGGAAGCCCTCAAACAGTTGTGGCTGAGATTTCCGTACAGTCACGAAGCCAAGGAGGCGGAGGCGTTGCTGTCTTCAAACCTGGGAGGAGAGAGTTGGAGCGTGCAGCCGGAAGATCGTTGGTCAAGGGCGCAGGCATTCCTCGCACAGGCGTTTCATGCCGAAGGAATCGAAGAGATGAAGAAGTTTCTTGCGACGGATCCTCACTCCCCTCGGCGCAGCAGTGCGAAGCTGAAACTCGGCATCGCCCAAGCAAGGTTAAAGCTCTATGATCACGCGCGGGACACGTTCAAGGCTCTCGTGAAGGACGGTGGCAATGAAGCGCAAGAGGCATTAGTGTGGCTAGCCCGTGTTTACCTCCGGCAGGGACACGGGGATAAACTGCTGGAGGCGGCACGAGCGGCGCAAAACGGTTCGCTCTCTGGAGAACAGAAAGGTCAAATATCCATTTTCGCAGGCATTTGGCATGAGGACCAGAGGCAGTTCGATGAAGCCATCGCACGATATCGCCATGTTGCCAAGGCCGGTGACCCTGCCGCCCAGCGGGCCGAGGGGCAATGGCGTGTCGGGTGGGTTTACTATCGGACCGGGCGATTCCGTGAAGCCGTCGAGGCGCTGCGGGTCTTGTTGGGTCAGCACGATAGCGAGTTTGAGCCGCAGGCGCTTTACTGGATGGGCCGGGCGGCGGAACAGCTTCAAGAATCCACTGCGCAGGATTTCTATCGACAACTCTGTCGGCGATATATCCATACCTACTATTGTCAGCTCGCACAGGAACGTCTGCCGGAGTTGGCTCAAAGGGAGGCCCCGTTAGACACTCTTATGGCGGCGGCAAGTGGTGAATCGTCTTCTGCCCCGGAGCGCGCCCCCTTCCCCGGTGCCGATAAGTCCGACATTGAGCTGAAAAATCCCTACCGTCGCGCAATCGAGCTCAAGACACTGGGGCTGGATGCGGACGCAGCGAGGGAGGTCGCAGTGCTGGCCGATGAGTACAGCAAGGATCCCGACTTGCTTGTGGCGCTCTCGACCCTCCTCAATGAGGTCGGCGCATATCATCATGCGCTTCGCCTTGCCCGTTCGCGCTTTCGGGACAAACTGGAGCGGACCGGTGGAGATGTGGCTCCATCGCTATGGAATGTTGCCTATCCCACGGGGTTGCTGCCCATAATCAGGCTGCAGGTGGTGAAGGGGGTCGATCCCTATCTGATTGCGGCGATTATTCGAGAGGAAAGCCAGTATGATTTGAAAGCGGTGTCGCGGGTCGGGGCAATCGGTTTAATGCAGGTTATGCCGGCGACGGCGAATACGGTGGCCCAGCAGGTGGGGATTCCCCGAGTCGGGCGCGAAGATCTTTTCGATCAGGAGACCAACATTCGTATCGGAGTGCGGTACGTGGAGCAGCTCTTGGAACAATTTTCGGGAAACGTCGTTCATACGATAGCGGCCTACAATGCCGGGCCAATTGCTGTCGGCGCCTGGATTGCCCAACACAAGGACAAAAGCCAGGATGAGTTTGTGGAGTTGATCCCGTACCAGGAAACCAGGCAGTATGTGAAACGGGTAATGCGAAGCTATCGGGAATACGTCCGTCTTGGCCGGTCCTCTTAGCAGGCGTTTCTTGACAAGATGTGGCCGAGTTTCTATAGTGCCCCACAATCTATAGTGTCTCACGGAGGGGTCAGGAATCATGGCACTGGATCGCTTGGATGCGCTGGAAACCCGCATCAAAGACCTGGTCAAACTCGTTCACGAACTGAAGAAAAAGAATGCGGCATTGGAGGAGGACATCAAAGCGATTCGCCAGCGGTATGCGGAGCAAAGCGATTCGAACCGTCGTTGGGAACGCGAACGTATCGATATCAAATCACGCATCGAGAAGGTGTTGGGAGAGATTGAGCTGCTAGAGTGTCTGGAGGAACGCAAGGAGGTGGCCTTTGACTAGGACAACGGATGTCGAGATCTATGGCCAGCGGTATGCGATTCGAGGAGAGGCGGATGAGGCCTATATTCGTCGGTTGGCAAGTTTCGTCGACGGGCAGATGCGTCATGTCGCTGAAGGGATGAGCACGACGACCCCATCTAAATTGGCGGTGCTGACCGCGCTCAATCTAGCCCATCAGCTGTTTGAGGCCGAAAAAAAGCGAGTCCAAGGCGAAGAGGACGTCGAGAGGCGGATGATGTCGTTGATGAATTCCATCGAAGAGCAGGTTCCGACCTCGCTATTTCGTTGAATGCGCTTGCAAAGCTTTGTAGCCCTTTGTTAC
The DNA here is from genome assembly GCA_037445005.1 of Nitrospira sp. Taxonomy (GTDB): domain Bacteria; phylum Nitrospirota; class Nitrospiria; order Nitrospirales; family Nitrospiraceae; genus Nitrospira_C. The sequence continues at coordinate 13,874 of JBBILH010000016.1, read as the reverse complement.
CGTGATGTTAGGCATGTTCGGCAGGAGGTAACAGGAGTAAGCAGCGGATTAGAAAAGGTCATACTCGAACCGGTTGAGCTTCGGACAAAGACTCCGTTATTGCGGGAAGGAACGTAAGGATCACAAATGGTGGGGCTGTTCGCTCGGTATAGTGTTTTGCAGGACGTCGTCGCGGTTTTCTCAACGTTGGTTGCCGCCTTGGCTTCAGTCGGGGCATCCGTTCGGTCAATCCTACCGGTCGTTTCTGGTTGCGGACCGCGGATGAGACCTCTCCCTGTGCAGATTATCGATAGAGGGAGAAGGAATGGGCACAAATCATTGAGATGCGACGGTGTCGGACAAGTCCATTAGATCGGCGCCACAGCACGATGATTCCCAAGTTCCCCTTTTCGGAGTGACCATCTAGACCGGCTCTCGTCAAACCTTCTCCGCTGGATTTCTCCTCTTTCTCCACAGTAGAACCAGTTCGGTGCCACCAATATCAAGATTTCGAGGGAGGACTTCGCGCTCCCGTTGTGAAAGGGACCAGTCCTATGTCATCCACATTCGCCGTGTACATCGTCATCGGTATCGTTGCCGCCTTGTTGGGAGCCGGGGGATACGAATTTTTCCGGCGTTCTTCCGCTGTGGGGAGAAGGGCCCAAGAGGAGGCTCAGGCTCGCCAGGTGATTCAAAATGCACAACGTGAAGCGGAGAATATCCTCAAGGAGGCACGGCTGGAGGCCAAAGACCTCATCTTTCAGTCCAAGGCCGACTTGGAAAAGGAGCAAAAGGTTAAGTTGGCGGAACTTTCGTCCTCGGAAAAGCGGCTGCTGCAACGGGAGGAGACGATCGACAAACGTCTCAGCGGTCTGGATAAACGCGACAATGATGCGCAACGTCGAGAACAGGACCTCTCAAAACGCGAGGAGCGGTTGACGGCCAAGGAACTGGCTTGTGCTCAGGCTGAGAAGGAGCATCGCGAGGCGCTGGAGCGCGTCGCGGGGATGACAGCCGAAGAAGCCAAGAAATATCTCATTCAGGAGATGGAGACGCAGGCGCGTCTGGATGCGGCAGGCATCGCCAAGCGGACGCTTGAGGAAGCGAGAGAAAACGCGGAGCGAGAAGCACGGGAAATCATCACCACCTCCATCCAACGGGTGGTTCGCGACTACGTTTCGGAGTCTACCATCTCCGTCGTGCCGATCCCCAACGATGCCATGAAAGGTCGCATTATCGGTAGAGAGGGTCGCAATATTCGCGCGCTCGAAGCGGCTACAGGCATCGATCTGATCATTGACGAGACTCCGGAGGCCGTCATCATTTCCGGCTTCGATCCATTGCGGCGAGAGATCGCGAAGGTCTCGCTTGAACGATTGATGCATGACGGACGAATCCATCCGACTCGGATTGAAGAGATCGTCGAGAAAGTCAAGGTAGACATCGATAAGTTGATGTATGAAGAGGCGGAAAAGATCATCTTCGAACTCGGCCTGTCAGATTTTCACCCCGAGCTGATCAAAGTGCTGGGACGCTTGAAGTACAGAACGAGTTACGGACAAAACAATCTGTACCACGCCAGGGAGGCCGCGTACATCTGTGGCATCATGGCGTCGGAGCTGGGACTCGATGTCCGCTTGGCGAGACGAGGGGCCTTGTTACACGATATTGGTAAGGCCGTCAGTCATGAGGAGGAGGGGCCTCACGCAATGTTGGGCGCGGAGATCGCCAAGAAGTACGGCGAAAGCGAGAAGATCGTAAATGCGATCGCCGGGCATCATGAACAGGTCGAACCGATCTGTCCGGAATCCGTGCTTGTAGCTGCGGCGGAGGCATTGTCGGCCGCGAGACCGGGAGCCAGGCGGGAGGCTCTCGAGTCATATGTCAAGCGATTGGAGAAACTGGAAGCGCTGGCCACAGCCGCCAAAGGGGTGCAAAAAGCCTACGCAATTCAAGCCGGTCGGGAGATCCGGGTGATCGTCCGGCAGGAAGATGTCACGGATACTGAATCATTCCAACTCTCTCGAGATCTTGCCAAGAAGATTGAGCAGGAGTTGACCTATCCTGGCCAGATCAAGGTGACCGTTATACGAGAAAGCCGCTACATCGAGTACGCAAAGTAGCGGGAGAGAGAAGTCTTCCAGAACGGTTCGATTGAAAGACGCAAACTCCGGTAAGCTGCCGATGGCTATGGACGGAAGGTTGTGATGAAGGTCTTGTTCATTGGCGACATCATGGGCGAGCCTGGTCGGCGGGCTGTAGCCAGAATGGTTCCTCGGCTGATCGCCAAACACCAGCTCGACGTGGTCGTCGGCAACGGCGAGAATGCTGCGAGCGGATTCGGCATCACTCCAGATCTGGCCGAGGAATTGTTTGCAGCCGGCCTCTCCGTCATCACGACAGGCAATCACGCCTGGGACAAAAAGGAAATCCTTGACTATTTTCCCCGCGAGCGCCGGCTGCTCCGTCCGGCTAATTATCCCGATGGTGTGCCTGGCCATGGGAGTGTCGTCGTGAAGTCGAAGGCAGGAGAGGAGTTGGCTGTGGTGCAAGTCATGGGGCGCACTTATATGCCGGCGCTCGATTGTCCCTTTCAGGCGGCTAAGTGCGAGGTTTCTAGGCTTCGGAAGCAGGTTGCTGCCGTAATCGTCGACATGCATGCGGAAGCGACATCGGAGAAGATGGCCATGGGCCATTTCTTGGATGGTGAAGCCACAGCTGTTGTCGGAACTCATACCCATGTGCAAACAGCAGATGATCAGATCTTGCCGAAAGGCACGGCCTACTTAACAGATATCGGAATGACTGGCCCGCTTCATGGAGTCATTGGAGTGAAGAAGGAGTTAGCTATTGAGAAGTTCTTGACCGGTATGCCCCGGCGGTTCGAAGTGGCCTCAGGGCCCGTGGTTTTTTGTGCCGTACTGATCGAACTCGATGCCAGGATCGGAAAAGCCCTGTCCATCGAGCGGATTCGTGTCATCGATTGACGGATGGCTGCGACACGATCACAAAATTCGGCTTCTCCTCATTCCCCCTTTACGGTTTCACAACTCACCGGTCTCCTGCGCGCTACCATCGAAACCTCCTTTGCAGACGTCTGGCTAGAAGGAGAGGTCTCCAATCTCCGCGCCCCTAGGTCCGGCCATCTGTACTGCACGCTGAAGGATGAGACGAGTCAGATTCGTGCCGTCTTGTTCCGATCTAGCGCGCTTCGGGCCCGATTCGCACTTCAGGAAGGCATGCAGATCATAGTCCGAGGGCGCGTGACGGTCTATGAACCGCGTGGTGAGTATCAAATTGTCATGGAAACGCTGGAGCCGAAGGGGATAGGCGCCCTTCAGCTGGCTTATGAGCAATTGAAGCGACGCCTAAGCGTTGAGGGACTTTTTGACGAGGAGAGGAAAAAGGCACTGCCATCCTATCCTCTTTCGATCGGGATTGTCACTTCGCCGACAGGTGCGGCACTGAGAGATATCCTGACCGTCCTCAATCGCCGATGGCCGCTTTTGCACATCGTCATAGCTCCCGTGCAGGTGCAGGGAGAGGGAGCGTCGTCACAAATCGCCGCCGCGCTGGATGCTTTGAATGAAGGACGGCTTACCGATGTTATCATTCTTGGTCGTGGAGGTGGATCGCTGGAGGATCTGTGGTGCTTTAATGAAGAAATTGTGGTTCGGGCGATCGCACGCTCAAGAATCCCCGTTGTCTCAGCTGTTGGACATGAAGTTGATGTCACCTTATCCGATTTTGCAGCTGATTACCGGGCGCCGACGCCTTCCGCTGCAGCGGAGACAGTGGTTCCTGTGCTTGCCGACGTTGTCGGTCGGCTGGGAGAGGTGACTGATCGAATTGGGCAGACCATGCTGCGGCATTGCCTTGTTGAGCGCCGAAGGCTCGAGTCGGGCAAGCGCGGCCTGGAGCATCTCCGTTACCGACTTCAGAGTAGTTTGCAGAGGACCGACGAGTTGACCGATCGACTGACTCACGCGACGTTGTTGAAGCTCTCGTCTTGGCGGGACCACGTTCGTGAAGGAGAACGGGCGCTTGCCGAACTCAGTCCAATGCAGGTAGTAAAGCGAAGTCTAGCGTTGATCCCTCAACTTAGGATCCGTCTCGAACGTCAAATCCACGGCCATGCGGCTCAACGTCGTCAGCTCCTCGAAGGGGTCTCCGCGCAACTCCATAACCTGAGTCCGCTGGCGATTCTCGGCCGGGGATATAGTGTATTGTCAAAGATTTCTGATGGGTCTGTAATACGCAGCGTGCGAGACATCCGGTCAGGAGACAAACTGAATGCTCGACTTGCTGATGGTCGGCTGACCTGTTCGGTCATAAGGATATCGCCGGAAACTTCGTCAGTTTGAAAACCGTTGTGTGGCGGGTATAATGGGTTGCGTTGCGATTCTCAAGACAAGGAGTTTTGGTGGGCGGCGTCAAGTTTGAACAAGCGATGGCCCGACTCGAAGCGATTGTCGGCGAATTGGAGAAAGGTGAGCTGCCTCTCGACGAATCACTGAAGATTTTTGAGGAAGGCATTCGCCTTTCAAAGAACTGCCTAAAGATACTCGAGGACGCAGAGCGCAAGGTCGAGGTCCTGGTACAGGAAAAGAACGGCAAGAAACGCCTTCAAGCTTTTTCTCGTAATGACGAGGGGGAGGAGGATGACTCGGCCTCCTGATATCTTTGGTGCGTACTAACCAAGAGGTTTCCGTCCCGTGCTCTTTTCGATGACTTCTCTCCCTTCATGACCCCTCCTCCGCATGCTTCGAAAGATCGATTGGATCGTCTAATGGTTGCTCAGGGGCTTGCCTCGAGTCGGGAGATCGCTGCGCGAATCGTGCTGGCTGGCGGAGTGATCGTCAATGGCACGGTAGTAGATAAACCATCCAGACTGGTCGCCCGCGATGCGCAGATAGAAATTGAAAAGCCCGCTCAATATGTCAGTCGGTCCGGTGAGAAGCTTGCTGCCGCGCTGGACCGATTCCAGATTGATCCTGCGGGGGCAGTTTGTCTCGATGTGGGCTGTTCCACCGGAGGATTCACGGATTGTCTTCTACAAAGAGGTGGGCGTCGAATCTACGCGATCGATGTTGGATACGGATTAATCGATTGGAAATTGCGGCAGGATCCGCGGGTTGTTCTTATGGAACGGACCAACATCCGCTACGTCGATCGGTCGATGATCCTCGATGTGATCGACCTGGCGGTTATCGACGTCTCCTTTATTTCTCTCTTGCTGGTTCTCCCGAGTGTGGCGGGTCTGATTCGAGATGGGGCAAGGCTAGTTTTGTTGGTCAAGCCTCAGTTCGAAGTGGGAAAGGGGGAGGTCGGAAAAGGAGGAATCGTTCGAGATGATGATAAGCGGCGTGCGGTCACGCTGCGTGTCGTCGATGCCGCGTTGCGCTTGGGATTTTCCCTCAAAGGGATCATGGAGTCTCCGGTGAAGGGGCGAAAGGGAAATCGAGAAGTTCTTGTTGCGCTTGAATACCATAGTAAGATGAGCGTGGGTCAGCCGTCATGATGCGGGCCTATGATTGCGATAGGGGGAATTTATGAAGGTTCTGGTCACCGGTGGTGCAGGATTTATCGGATCTCATCTCGTAGACCGACTTGTCCAAGAAGGGCATGAAGTCGTTATCGTCGATAATCTTTCGACAGGGAAACGGAAGAACATCAACCGCGCTGCTCAGTTCTATAAAATGGATATTCAGAGCTGGCGGATGGAGCGAGTGTTTCGAAATGAGCGGCCGAACATCGTCATGCATCTTGCGGCACAGATGGATGTTCGGAAGTCCGTCGAGGATCCGATGTTCGACGCCCAGGTAAATGTTCTGGGGACTCTGAATGTGCTTCAACAAGCTGTAAAGCATGGAACGAGAAAAGTAGTGTTTTCCTCGTCAGGGGGAGCCATCTACGGCGAGCAAGATACGTTCCCCGCTCCAGAATCGCACCCTACACGCCCGCTGTCTCCGTACGGCCTGAGTAAACTATGCGGGGAACAATACTTGTCATACTTCCACCGCGTCGGAGGGTTGCATGTTGTGAGTCTGCGGTACGCAAACGTCTATGGCCCCCGACAGGACCCGGAAGGGGAAGCGGGGGTGGTGGCGATTTTCATCCAGAAGCTTCTCAATAATGAGCAAGCGGTCATAAATGGGAACGGCCGCCAAACTAGGGATTTCGTCTTCGTCGATGACGTGGTGGAGGCCAACCTCTCGATGATGGGGCAGGAGACGACGGGGGTCTACAATGTCGGGACAGGCGTGGAGACGTCGATCAATGACCTCTTCAGAATTCTTCTCCAGCACACAGGGTCAAGCTGCAAAGAAGTCCATGGGCCAGCCAAGAAAGGCGAGCAGGCTCGCAGCGTGGTGGACTCTGGGAGAATTCGTCACGAGCTGTCGTGGGAACCGAAGACCAGCTTGGTCGACGGTCTCAAGCGCACCGTCGAATTCTTCAGAGAGCGGATGGGATGAAAGAACTCTTTAGGTGCGCCTGAGACCAACCAGGAGCAGATTCTCAGTAGCGAGGGACGGATCCGTCCACTTGTACTGACCAGGCATCGATTCCTCCCACCAGATTCTTCACATTAGGAAACCCCTGCTGAAGCAAGAAATTCGTGGCGTCCGCACTTCTCATGCCGTGATGGCAAATTGCGATAATTTCCGTATCCTTACTCAATTTTCCCAATGACTGGGGCAGGGTTGCCAAAGGAACAAGTGTCGAATTTGGGAGATTGGCCAAGTCATATTCCCACTGCTCACGAACATCCAAGAGGATCAACTTGTCTCCTTTGTCTAGTCTAGCCTTGAGTTCTCTTGGCGAGATTGCAAAGCTCATGTAATTCCCTCCAATGATTGAAGGCATAATATGTGAGCTATGAAAAATCTGTCAATCTGGTCAGAAGGATCGACCCGGGTTGGGTCAGATAACCCTTATCCAGTATTTAGAGGGTCATAGCGGACAATTCTTGTTCATTTTTGTAAAGGACCTTCCATATTGTTGGTTATTGTCCTCACAATGGGCTACTTACTAAGGGAAAATGAACAAGGTTGATATCTATAACACATTGTTTCTATTGAACTTAGATGTAGTGAATTACGTAGTAGGCTCAAAAATTGCTTCGTTAAGGGTATCCGGAGCTGCCACTGGGAGCGAGCGGGGTTGAATGGGATCATGGAGCTACTGTAAGCTCGCTTCCCCTATGAAGGCAGACCAAGGAAAGATCCTAATTGTATTTGTAACAGTGCCGAACCAGGCCGTCGGTAGAGGAATCAGCAGATATGTTGTTCAACAAGGGTTTGCGGCCTGCGTCAATATAATTCCTGGGGTTAAGTCGATTTACCGCTGGAAGGGACGAGTGGACGTTGGACGGGAAGTGCTGCTCATTCTTAAGACAACAAGAAATAAGTATACAATGCTTGAAAGGGCCGTTAGGAAACTCCATCCCTACGAGGTGCCAGAGATCATTGGCCTCCATGCAGCAGTTGGATTACCGCAATATCTTGAATGGGTTCGTACAGAGTGCCACAATGAATTGTAGTATTGATTGGATTTTCTAACCAAGATGAAGGGGTTGACCAACGCATTCTGGGAAGGTACACTCGCCACCAACTATCTCTGTATGAACATGAATAGGTGAGGTTCCCCGTCCACGGGGGGGAAGACTATGGGACAGGCAAACGGAGCGGAGAACAGCGATTCCTATACGGTTGTGATTTTCCGGGGCTCGACAGCGAAGCCTCTGCGGTTTAGCTTCCCGCGGAAGTTTGTTCGCAAGCTATTGATTGTATGCGCAGTTTTTGTTCTTGCTGATATTCTAGTGATCTCCCATTACGTGATTAGAACCGGTGAAGTCTGGGAACTCTCGGCCTTTAAGTCCGAAGCCATGAGCGCACGACAACAGACGGTTGCATTCTCTACAGCTATTGAAGACTTAAAAAAGCGACTGAACAGTATGAAGGAAGTCAACCAGCGGCTTCGAGTAATGCTTGGGATAGAGGTTCCCAAGACAGGCGATCAGATAAATGGTAGGGGAGGTGAAGAAACGCCTCTTCCGGAAGGGATGACCCTATTGCAAGCCCAAGAGTCCCTGAATTCCCAGGGTACCAAGCAGCCTGGTGAAGGTCACGAGGCTGATGGAGTGAGCGAATCGTCAAAAGGTGTTTCAGGGCTTGTCGACTTGGAAGAACGGGAACTGGTGAAGGTCGTACAGAGCAACCTCGCCTTCTTGGACAAGGAAGCAGCGGTTCAGGAGAAAACTCTTGAAGAGTTGACACAGGTTGCTGAGCAGAAATCATCCCGATGGTCGGCGACTCCGTCAATCTGGCCCGTCAAGGGGTGGGTGACATCGGGATTTGGTCCTCGTGTTTCTCCCTTCACAGAGAAACCGGCCTGGCATGATGGATTGGATATTGGCGCTGCAGCGAACGCCCCCGTTCAGGCTCCAGCGCAAGGTCGCGTCACGACGGTTGGGTTCGATCCCAAACTCGGAAACCTGGTTAAGCTCGATCATGGGTATGGCGTGGAAACACTATACGGCCATCTGGCCAAGGCACTGGTGAAAGAGGGGCAACGTGTGAGGCGTGGTGACGTCGTTGGGCTTGTAGGAAGCACAGGGCTCGCGACGGGTCCCCACCTTCATTACATGGTAAAGGTCAACGGCCAGGCATTGGATCCTTCTAAGTACATCCTTGACTAAGAGTAAAATTTCTTCTTCGAAGATATAACGCGCGCCGAGTTTCTCTCGCCGCGCGTTTTTTTGCGCATAACCGATTACCCCCTCACTAACAGGACCCGTGCTATACTCCTTCCCCATCGTGCCTCGGCACACCACCTCATCGAAGTGATACGTGACAGATATCGAGATCGCCAGATCGTATAAGCCAATCCCCATTCAAGAGATCGGCAAGCAACTCGGCTTGTCTCCAGAAGAGCTGTATCCCTATGGGCGCTTCAAAGGCAAGGTGGCTTTAGCCGCATTGGATCGTCTCCAAAGCAGGCCGCAAGGTCGGTACATCCTTGTCACGGCCATCAATCCGACTCCGCTGGGTGAAGGAAAGACCACGACATCCATCGGACTGACCATGGGACTATCCAGGTTGGGGCATAGGTCTGTGGTTACCTTGAGACAGCCTTCGCTCGGGCCCGTATTTGGAATCAAAGGAGGGGGGACCGGCGGAGGGAGAGCGCAGGTGTTTCCCATGGAGGAGATCAATCTCCATCTCACGGGGGATGCCCATGCCGTCTCAGCTGCACACAACCTGCTCTCTGCATTTGTTGACAATCACCTGTTTCACGGGAATGCGCTGAGGCTCGATCCGTCACGACTGACTTGGCCACGTTCTATCGGAGTCAGCGATCGGGCGCTCAGAGATGTCGAACTCGGGGAAGGAATAGGTCGTCGAGAGGGGCATTTTGTGATTACAGAGGCGTCTGAGGTGATGGCGATTGTGGCGCTATCGTCCGGTCAGGCGGATCTCAGCCAACGCCTCGGGCGCATTGTCGTCGGTTTGGGGCAAGACGGCAGACCTGTGCTCGCGAAGCAATTTGGATGTACTGGGTCCATGGCCGTGTTGCTCCGAGACGCGCTGATGCCGAATTTGGTGCAAACATTGGAGGGGACTCCGGCCTTTGTGCATACCGGCCCCTTCGGTAATATCGCACACGGAAATTGCTCGATCATATCGGACTCAATTGCGATCCACTGCGCGGACTATGTCGTCACAGAGGCGGGATTCGGCAGCGACCTCGGCGCCGAGAAATTTTTTAATATTAAGTGCAGAGTTTCCGGACTCAAACCGGCCGCTGCCGTGATAGTAGCCACATTGCGGGCCCTCAAGTTGCACGGGGGCGGAGGCACGATCAAGGCGGGAACCCCACTGCCGTCAGGACTGACAGGCCCCAATATGGAGGCGCTCATGCGAGGATTTGCCAATCTTGAGCAGCACATTGCCAATGTCCAAGCTCACGGCGTCCCCGTTATCGTCGCAGTCAATGCGTTCAAGGATGATCCCGCTGAGGAGTTGGAATGGGTATGCCGGCAGGCCCGCGCGGTCGGCGCAGATGAAGCGGCGGTATCCACGCATCACGCTGAAGGGGGGAAGGGGGCGGAGGACCTGGCGAGGGCTGTGATCAAGGCGGCGGAGGGGAGATCATCCTTCCGGTTCCTATATGACGTCGATTGGCCGATCAAGAGAAAGGTTGAAACGATCGCTCGCACGATGTACGGAGCGTCTGCAGTGGCTTACGATCCTACGGCCGAGCAGCAGATTGAGCTAGCGGAATCCATGGGCCACCACCGATTGCCCGTCTGTATGGCTAAGACTCCGCTTTCGCTTTCTCATGATCCGGCAGTAAAAGGCCGGCCATCCGGGTTCTCATTGCCGATCAAGGAGATGCGCATACTCGCCGGAGCCGGATTTCTCACGGCAGTCTGTTCGGGGATTCAACTCATGCCGGGGCTGCCGAAGAGGCCTGTGGGAGAACGGATCGACCTCGATTCTCAGACTGGGGAAATCGTGGGATTGTCCTAGCCGGCTCAGCGTTGCTTGAGGTAGTGGAAGAACTCGGAATCCGGACTCATGATGATCGTCGATTTCTCATCGAAGGATTTTCGATAGGCTTCCATCGATCGCGTAAAGTCGAAGAATTTTTGGTCCTGCCGGTATGCATCCGCATAGATACGGAAAGCTTTGGCATCCCCAGATCCCCTGATTTCTTCGGCTTCCTTGTAGGCTAGAGCCAAGATAATTTCGCGATCTTTTTCGGCCTCGGACCGGATTTTCTGTGCCTCCTCTGCGCCTTCCGCACGGTACTGCTTCGCTTGCTGTTCTCGCTCCGCCTGCATCCGCTGGAAAACGGTTTTTTCATTTTCTTGAGGAAGATCGGCCCGCTTGATGCGAACGTCATGAATGGAGATTCCGTAAGCCGATGCTTTCTCATGGGCTCGCAGCATGACAACTTTCATCAATTCGGCTCTAGCCGTTGAAACGATCTCGAGAAGATCGTGCCGTCCCAGTTCGACTCGCAGTTCTGAATAAATAATGTCGTGAAGCCGTTGTAGGGCGCCTCGCTGACTTTGAAAATTCTGATACACCTTCAAGGGGTCGACAATCTGCCACTTGGCATAGTTGTCGAGGAGGAGCGTCTTCTTGTCCTGGGTAATAACGTCCTGCGCGTCCGAATCGTAATCGAGCAGCCGTTTATCGAAATATGTCACTTCCTGGACGAAGGGCAGCTTCACGTAGAGGCCCGGGTCTGTGACCGTCCGAACGGGCTTTCCCAGCTGCACGACGATGGCCGTCTGTGTGATATCGACGATGAAAAGGGGAGAGGCCCCCAAGATGAAGAGGCCGATGAATACAACGATCAGCGCAATGAGCAACCCTTGTTTCGTCATGGCCGGTGCCCTTCTGCTGCGGCTGGAGGGTGCTTCGACAAACGGTCCAAGGGTAGATAGGGAAGGAGACGATCGCCCGCCTTGCCGTCGATGATTACTTTTTCAACCTTGGGAAGAATCTCCTCCATGGTTTCGATATAGATGCGCTTGCTGATCGTGTCTTTCGATTGGTTGTACTCCTTCAGCGTCGCCAGGAATCGGTTGGCTTCACCTTGGGCACGGTTAAGGCGGGACTGCGCGTATCCCTTAGCCTGATTGACCATCTGGGCCGCTTCACCCTTGGCTTTAGGGAGAATGTCATTGCGATAGCCGATGGCTTGATTGATCAGCTTTTCGCGGTCTTCCTTCGCGTTGGTCACATCTTTGAAAGCCGCTGCCACGGCTTCAGGCGGGTCCACATCCTGCAATTGAACCGCGGCGATCTGGACGCCGGACTGATACTGATCGAGAATCTTCTGTAAGAGATCCTGAGTATCTTGCTGGATCTGTGCCTTGCCGGTTGTGAGAGCTTCATCGATCTTGCTCTTGCCGATTACTTCGCGCATCGAGGCTTCCGCCGCCTTCCCGATCGTGTCGTGGATATCGGCAACGTTAAACAGGTAATTGGCGGCTTCCTTGATCTTGTACTGCACAATGAATTCAATCGCTAGGATGTTCATGTCGCCGGTCAGCATCAAGGCTTCCTGTGGAACCATCTGTTGCCGGCTCTGGCGATCTGTGCGAAAACCGATCTCTACCCGGTGAAGTTTGGCGACCTTCGGTTGGAGGACCGACTCAAGGATCGGGGCCTTCAAATGCGGACCTGGTCCCACCGTACGGACGGGAATCCCGAAGCGCTTGACGACTCCTTCCTCATCAGGCCCGACAATGAAGGCGCTCTGCCAGGCGATGAAAAGCAGGAGGGCTGCAAGTGCGAGATTGCGAACCCCGCTCGACGGCAGCAGACTCTGGAACTGCGAACGAGCTTGTTTGAGCGCATCCTCCAGAGGGTCGCGGCGCTTACTCCATGGATCTTTGGGGTCCCAGACCATGCGGATCGGCCTTCAGTAAGGGTGGAGAAACACGCGCACCTTACCAGAGTGCCGGCAGGCGCGCAACCGAGTAGAGGTTGACTCATCAACGGTTCTTGATGTAAAAAGCCCTGTGGCGATTACGACGATAAAATACAAGATTCAGATTGCTCAACGGTTTCATGCTCTAGCCGATCAAACTCGGCTTGAGATCATCGAGAAGCTGAAAGACGGTGAGCGGTGCGTCTGTGAATTGACGGATGCGCTTCAGGCCGGGCAGTCTCGGCTTTCCTTTCACCTCAAGGTGTTGAAAGAGGCTGGTGTGATCAGAGACCGGCCGGATGGGCGCTGGATCTATTATTCTCTGGATCACGACATGATCGACGAGTTGGTCGATTGCCTCGAAGCGGTGAGAAGCGCGGGCAAACCGATCCGGGGGCCTCGCTGTTGAGTTTTTTTGCGTATTCCATCAATAAATCTTGATGGATTGAGGAGTCATGGATTCAGCGTCTACAATACCGAAGCCCGCTGGAGAGAGGCATCTGGCACCGTTCGAGCGATACCTATCCATCTGGGTCGGCCTGTGCATGATTTTCGGGGTTTCGCTCGGCCATGCGGCGCCAGGCGTCGTCCAAGCGTTCCGGTCGTGGGAGCTCGGGCGAGGCAGCCACATTAATCTTCCCATCGCCGTGCTCATCTGGATGATGATCATTCCGATGATGATGAAAGTGGATTTCGCTTCGATCCGCCGGGTGGGAACCCGACCGACCGGACTCTTAGTGACGCTGTTCGTGAACTGGGTCGTAAAACCTTTTTCAATGGCGTTACTCGCCTGGATGTTCTTCAGGTGGGTGTTTGCCTCTTGGATCACCTCCGCTGAAGCCGACCAGTACATTGCCGGGGCGATCATTCTCGCGGCGGCCCCCTGTACCGCCATGGTCTTTGTCTGGAGCTATTTGACGGACGGAGACCCTGCCTACACGTTAGTACAGGTATCCGTCAACGACTTGATCATGTTGGTGCTCTTTGCGCCGATTGTAGCATTCTTGGTCCGCGGCGCCTCCGCCTTATCGATTCCATTCGATGTGCTCCTCTATTCGGTTCTGGCCTTTATCGTCATTCCTCTAACGATCGGGTGGGTTTTTCGGAAATGGTTGATCCAATGGCGTGGACGGCGGTGGTTTGAAGAGGTGTTGTTGCCTAGATTCGGTCCGATGACGATCCTGGCCCTCTTGACGACGCTGGTGCTTATCTTCGCGTTCCAAGCAGAAAACATCGTGGGGAAGACATTTCACGTGATTTTGATTGCAGTTCCGATACTCCTTCAAGTGTATTTCAACGCGGGACTGACGTATGGACTGATGCGACGGTTTCAGGTCCCTCGTGCGATCGCCGCTCCAGGCGCATTAATCGGCGCGAGCAATTTTTTCGAGTTAGCCGTGGCCACGGCCATCACACTATTTGGTGCGGAATCCGGAGCAGCC
>JBBILH010000015.1:7766-49929 GCA_037445005.1 Nitrospira sp. | reverse complement strand
GTGACGGAGGAACAGAAGAAAGAAATCGATCCCTTGGTCCATAAGCAGGACCACTGAGGCGGAGCGGAAAGAAAGCAGCCATGCCCATGCTGATGCACGACGGCTTCACCGACAATGAACAGGTCCGGATCACGCTGATCCGGCAGAAGCGATAAGGTACCGACCGGCTGCATGCTGAATCTTCTGTGGATTCTTCTCGGAGGGTATGCGGCCGGAATGCTGCTGCCGCTCTGTTTCCCGGGCAAGCCGAGAATACAGAATATCCTCGGTCACGGGTTCGCCGGCTTGGCTGGTGGAGCAGGCATCTGGCTCGGAGTTACCGGCCTCCTCGCACAGGAGCCCTGGACCGCTTTCGCTGAGTCCACCGTTCCTTTTCTCACCTTCGCCCTTCGCCTTGACCCGCTGGCATCGTTTTTCGTGCTCACGATTTCATTGGCCGGCCTGGCCGCCTCCATCTATGCCATCGGATATTTGAAGCATTTCGGCGGTCGCATTTCCGTCGCCGCGTTAGGATCGCTCTACAACGGGTTCCTGCTCTCCATGACGCTCGTCGTCATGGCGGACAACGGCTTCTTCTTCTTGATCGTCTGGGAGCTGATGTCGCTGTTGTCCTATTTCCTGGTCGTCACTGAGCATGAGAAAGCCGATGTCCGCTATGCCGGTCTGTTTTACCTCATTATGGCGCATGTGGGCACGGCCTTCATCGTCCTGGTTTTTCTTTTCTTCTTCCAAGGGACCGGGTCATTTGCATTCGAGACGTTCCGGCATCCGCAGCATGCACTTCCGGAAGGCATGAAAACCCTCGCCTTTCTCGCAGCCTTGATCGGATTCGGCACCAAGGCGGGGATCATCCCCTTGCACGTCTGGCTGCCGTATGCCCATCCGGCCGCGCCGTCCCATATCTCGGCCCTCATGTCCGGTGTCATGATCAAGACCGCCATCTATGCGTTGGTGCGGGTTTACTTCGATTTCCTCGGCGGGGAGTTTCCCTGGTGGTGGGGATTCACCGTGCTCACCATCGGGGCAGTGTCGGCCTTGTTGGGCGTGATGTATGCCCTGATGGAACACGACCTCAAGAGCCTCCTTGCCTATCACAGTGTGGAGAATATCGGCATCATCCTGTTGGGCATCGGCGCAGGGATGATATTTCAAACGTATGGATTGAAAGAATTCGCCGCGCTCGGTCTGCTGGCGGGGCTTTATCACACGATCAACCACGCGATGTTCAAAGCGCTGCTGTTCATGGGCGCCGGCTCGCTCCTCTATGCGACCCATACCCGCAACATGGAGGAATACGGCGGTCTGCTGCGCCGCATGCCATGGACCGGCATATTTTTTCTGATCGGAGCCGTGTCGATTTCTGCCCTGCCTCCCACGAACGGTTTCGTCAGCGAATGGCTGGTTTTTCAGAGCCTCTTTCTCAGCTTCCACATTCCCACCGTCTTTCTCAAACTTACGCTCCCGCTCGCCGGGGCGATGTTGGCCTTGACCGGCGTGCTGGCGCTCGCCTGTTTCGCAAAAGCCTTCGGAATTTCATTTCTCGCGTTGCCAAGAAGTTCCCATGCCCGGCATGCGGAAGAGGTCCCGATGCCCATGCTTGTCGGTATGGGCCTGTTGGCTGTCGTGTGTCTGTTGCTGGGGCTGCTGCCCATGGTCGTTGTGCCCGTGCTGGATCGAGTCGTCGGGCCCTTCACCCATGTCTCGATCGCAGACAAGGTCGTGGCGCTGGACGGCTGGGCTCTGGCACCCGTCAACATGGAGTTTTCCAGTCTCTCCGCACCGGCCATCGCGTTGGGCTTGATCGGCTTGTCGATGCTCGGCCTCTTGTTGGTGGCCATATTCGGCGGTCTGGCCAAGACGCGGTATTACAAGACCTGGGGCTGCGGGATCAATCTGAGTCTTCGCATGGAATACACAGCCACCGGCTTCGTGCAGCCGATCAAGCGAGTCTTCAGCACGATCTATCAGCCGACCGTCAAGCTCGAAACCGAATTCCTCGAAGAGTCCCGCTATTTCGCCAAGCGGCGACGATTTGAATTCCACGTCGAACCCGTGTTTCAGCGGTATCTCTATGATCCGGTCGTAACGTTTTTCTCGACGATGGCAGATCGGCTGCGAGTGATCCAGGCCGGAAGCCTTCATCTCTATTTGACATACATCTTTCTGACGCTGGTGGTGTTGTTGTTGATCGCAGCCTAACTGTCGGGCGCGGGGCGAGAGATTAGAGGCAAGGGGGCATGACATTCATGGTGCGGGCAGTTCTTCTCGTCGTTGCACAGATCATCGTCTTACTGGCCGTCTCGCCATTCATTGTGGGACTGATCCGGAAGGTGAAGGCGCGCCTCCAGTTGCGACGAGGGGCGAGTGTGTTTCAGCCGTATGCCGATCTTGCGAAACTCTTTCGGAAACAGCCGGTCGTTTCGACCACGACATCATGGATCTTCACGGCCACGCCGTACATCGTGTTTGCCTCAAGCCTTCTCGCGGGGCTGCTTGTTCCGGTCTTCATGGCAAAGATTCCGCTCAACTTCGCCGGGAACATCATCGCCCTCGTGTACCTGCTGGCATTAGGCACGTTCTTCTTGATCCTGGCCGGCCTCGATGCGGGCTCCGCTTTCGGTGGGATGGGCAGCAGCCGGGAGGCGATCGTGGCGTCGCTCACCGAGCCGGCTATGATCATGTCCATCTTCGCCATCGCCCTGACGGCCGGCTCCACGAATCTCAGCACCATTGTGCACAAGACCGCGCTGTTCGAAGGCATTGTGACCGATCCGTCTCCTCATTTGATGGCCCTCGCCGCCTTGTTCATCGTCGCCCTCGCCGAGACCGGGCGCGTTCCCGTGGACAACCCGGCCACACACCTCGAGCTCACGATGATTCACGAAGCCATGATCCTGGAATATTCCGGACGGTATCTGGCGCTGGTGGAATGGGCAGCGGGGCTCAAACTGCTCGTGTTCCTGACCCTCATCGCGAATGTCTTTGCACCATGGGGAATTGCGACCAGCATGGATCCGGCCTCATTAGGCGTGGGACTGGCAGCCTACCTTGTGAAGGTCTCGGGGTTAGCCGTGCTGATCGGCATCGTCGAGTCGATGTTTGCCAAACTCCGATTGTTCCGTGTGACGGATCTTCTGGGCGTCGCCTTCATCCTCGCCCTCTTGGGGATGATTTTCTTCTACGTGTTGCGAGGATAACATGCCGCTGTTGACGCCACATGTCGGATCCCAATTGGTGGACTTGGGATCGGCGCTGCTGCTGCTGATCTGTTTTGCGATCGTGGCGCAACGGAGACTGTCCGCGTGCGTCGATCTCTTTGCTCTGCAGTCGGTCTTCCTCGCAGCGACGGCGGCGCTCGTCGCATTCCTCACGGGCATTCATCATATTTACATCGCCGCCGCTCTGACCATCGTCATCAAGGCGATCGTGATCCCGAGGATACTCAAGCGCGTGATCGAGCGGCTGAATGTCGCACGGGAGTTGGTGATGAACGTAAACGTCCCGGCAGGGCTCCTGATCTGCGGGGGATTGGTCATGCTCGCCTTCTTCATTACCCAGCCCATCATTCCCTTGGGGTTCCTGCTGACGCGGGATTCGCTCGCGATCGCCCTTGCCATCATGTTGATCGGGTTCTTTACGATGATCGCCCGTAAGAAAGCGGTGACGCAGGTGATCGGATTTCTCGTGATGGAGAACGGCCTGTTCCTGGGCGCTTCCGCGGCGGCATATGGCATGCCACTGATCGTTGAGCTCGGTGTTTTCTTCGACGTATTGGTCGGCGCTCTCATCATCGGGATCTATACGCACCGGCTGCAGGACGCCTTCGACAGCGTGGACACGAGCAAGCTCACGATCCTGAAAGAGTAGGAAGTTCATGGTCTGGCCTCTGATCGTTCTGGTCGCGGCGCCGGTTCTTGCCGGTCTCGGCAGTCTGCTCGTGAAGGAGCGCCGGGCCGTGGAGGCGCTGCAGTGCATCCAGGCTGGCGCGTTGCTGGCAAGCGCGTTGATGGTCTTCGAGCGAGTCGTTGCCGATGGCGGCCTATCGGTGGGCATCTTGCTGCAAACCGATGCGCTGAGCGCCTGGTTGGATCTCATTATTGGTGTGGTAGGCAGTACCGGCACCCTATTTGCTGTGGGGTACATGGGAGAGGAATTCGCCCGTGGGCACCTCACCCTCCAACGCTACAGCCGGTTCTTCTGTCTGTTTGATCTGTACGTGGCTGCTATGCTGACGGCTGTAAATCAAGACAATATCGCGATCATGTGGATCGCCATCGAGGGCTCGACGCTGTCTGCTGCTCTGTTGATCGGCTTCGAGCGGAGCCAAGCGGCCTTGGAAGCAGGCTGGAAGTATGTGATCCTGAGCGCGGTCGGCATTTCGCTCGCGTTGTTCGGAACCATTCTCATCTACTATTCCTCCGAACATGTGTTGGGGGTCTCGAGCGAGGCCTTGCGCTGGTCTCAACTGTACCAGGTCGCCGAACGGTTGCATCCCGCCGCCATCAAGATCGCCTTCATCTTTGCGTTAGTCGGATACGGGACGAAAGCGGGCGTCGCACCGATGCATACCTGGCTCCCGGATGCGCATGCGGAAGCTCCGACGCCCGTGAGCGCCATGTTGTCCGCGAATATGTTGACCCTGGCGGTCTATGCCATTCTGCGATTTAAGATCATCACCGATCGCACGGTGGGACCGGAATTTTGCGACACCCTCCTGGTGGGGCTGGGGTCGCTGTCGTTGACGGTCGCGGCGACCTTTCTGCTGGTTCAGCGGGACTTCAAGCGGCTGTTCGCCTATTCCAGTATCGAGCACATCGGCATTGCGCTGTTGGGGTTCGGCATCGGAGGTGCGGGAACCTTTGCGGGAGCCTGGCACTTGTTAAATCACGCGCTCGCAAAGTCCGCAGCATTCTACGGCGCAGGGTTGGTCTTTCTCGGGCACGAACACAGGATGCTCGATCGGGTGACGGGCCTTCTCGTACACATGCCGCTCGCAGGAATTGCGATCCTCGTCGCCGGTCTCGCGCTGGCGGGGATGCCGCCGTTCGGGCTGTTCACCAGCGAACTGCTGATCGCCGTGTCCACCTATGCTGTGAGGCCGGAGGTTGCCGGAGTGTTCTTGCTCCTCCTGACACTGGCGTTTGCCACGTTGCTCTACCAGGTGTTTCGAATGATATTAGGAGTTCCGGCCGGTCCAGGAAGGCCGCTGGGCAGGCAGTGCTGCCTCTTCGCCGGTACCGCCATAGGTGTCAATATGGCGGTATTGGGAGCGATCGGGCTCAACGTGCCGCAGGAAATGACCGTGGTGCTCGACGCGATTGTAAAACTGTTCGGCCGGGCGACGGAGATCCCGTGACAGAAACGAGCGTGGTGTCCGTGGCCATCATTCTCGGAATGCCGATTGTGACGGCGATTCTGAGCTTGGCGACCACGCGCGCCATCGTACTGCATGGGTTGAACCTCGCCACGATGACCGCGTTGGTGGTTTCCGAACTGGCCATCGTGCAACAGGTACTGGCACAAGGGTCGTTGACCTCGCTCTGGGGGTTCGTCTATCTGGATGCGCTCTCTGCGTTCATTCTCTTCATCATTACCGCGATCGGGTTTCTCTGCTCGCTGTACATCTGGTCCTATCTCGACGACTATGTGGCTCGCGGCACGATCACGCCTCGACGGGTAAGCCGATTCTTCTTCTTGTTTCACTTGTTTCTCTTCGCCATGATTGCCGCAACGACGGCCAACAATCTCGGCGTCCTCTGGGCCGCCATGGAAGGCACCACGTTGGCGACCGTCTTTCTGATTTCATTCTTCCGCAGACGCGAGGGATTCGAGGCAGGATGGAAATACCTGATTCTCTGTTCCGTCGGCATTGCGTTAGCCCTCTTCGGCACCGTCTTGACCTATTACTCGTCCGTCCGGGTGCTGGGGGATGTCAGCGCTGCGTTGAACGTGACCACGTTGCGGGACATCGCGCGTCAACTGGACCCCCACGTGCTGAAGCTGGCGTTTATCTTTATCGTCGTCGGCTACGGAACAAAAGTCGGACTGGCGCCTATGCATAGTTGGCTGCCGGAGGCCTACAGCGAAGCACCCGCGCCGGTGGTTGCGATGTTGGCCGGCGTGCTCGAAACCGTGGCGGTCTATGCGCTGCTCCGCAGCAAGGCCATTGTGGATCAGGCCTTGCCGGAGCACTACACGGGCAACCTGCTGCTCCTCTTTGGCCTGCTCTCGTTCGTCCTGGCTGCGCTCTTTATCCTGATCCAGCACGATTACAAGCGGCTGTTCGCCTATTCGAGCATCGAACACATGGGGATCGCGATGGCGGGGTTCGGAGTGGGAGGCGTGGCCGGCACATTCGGCGGCCTGTTTCATCTCCTCAACCATGCCTTGGCCAAGTCTCTGGCGTTCTTTTCGGCAGGCAATGTGCATCGGCGCTTCGGCACCCGCGAAATCAAGGACGTGCGGGGCCTGATGACCGTGCAGCCGGTCACGGCGATCGCCATGTTCGTGGCGGGCCTCGCGCTCGTGGGGATGCCTCCTTTTTCCATGTTCCTCAGCGAAATGATGGTCGTATCGGCACTCGCCACGCAGAGCTTTTCTTCCGACACCCTGCATATTGGACGGTTTCTCACGGTCATCGTCGCGCCCGATGTGCGAAGTATCGGGATTGTCACGGTGTTTTTGCTGTTCGCCGTGGCCTTGTTCGGCGGGTTTACCTATCGGCTGGCCTCGATGGTATGGGGCGCGCCACCGGAGGGCGTGCAATCAGGCGAGCGCTGGGACGTTGGGCACGTGCCGCTGATCGTGACCGGTGCTGCATTGGTGGGATTTGGTCTTGCGCTCCCGGAGCCCCTGAGGGGGCTTATGGACCGAGCTGTCAACGTGCTTCTCACGAGGTGACGTCATGGCGAATGCAGTGCAGGCAGCAGAGTTGCTCAGACAGGAATTTGCGGCTGTAGTTCTTGAAGCCACGGTGGCCCAGGGCGCTCCGTTATTGCGTGTCAAGAGTGACCAGGTTCCCCTCATCGCGCATTACCTCCATACGAAGCCGGAGTTGCGCGGCAGCCTGTCGCTCCTCTGGGCGGTGGACCATCGCCCGCGTGAATCTCGCTATGAGCTCTGCTACCTCTTCACGCTCGCCGAACGCAAAGACTGGCTGCTGCTCTGCACCGACCTGCAGGGCGAAGACCGTATCTTTAAGTCCCTTACACCCCACATCCATGCGGCGAAATGGTATGAGCGGGAGATCCGCGACCTCTTCGGGCTCATCCCTGTCGGCCATCCCGACATGCGCCGACTCGTACGCCATGAGCATTGGCCAAAAGGCGCCCACCCGCTCAAGAAAGACTTCGGCTGGAATACAATCTTGGAACGGGCCCAAGGGATGTATGCGTTCCGGCATATCGAAGGAGAAGGGGTTTTCGAGGTGCCGGTCGGGCCGATCCACGCCGGCATCATTGAACCCGGGCATTTCCGTTTTTCCGTCGCCGGTGAGCCGATCATGCAACTCGAAGTACGCCACTTCTGGAAACACCGTGGCGTGGAAAAACTCTTCGAGCAGCGCCCGCTGCTGGAGGGCGCCCCGCTTGCCGAACGAATCTCGGGCGACACCACCGTCGGGCACAGCCTCGCCTATTGCCAGGCCGTCGAGTCGCTTCTCCGGATAACCGTGCCGAGGCGAGCTCGCTATCTCCGGTCGTTCTTCCTCGAACTGGAGCGTCTCCACAATCACCTCGGGGATGTCGGGGCGATCTGTAACGACACGGCCTACGCCCTGGCTCATGCGCACTGCAGCCGTATGAAAGAACGGATGATGCAGCTCAACGACCGGCTGACCGGATCGCGATTTCTGCGAGGAGTGAATTGTGTGGGTGGCGTCGGCATCGATCTGACCGGCGAACAACTGGCCCAGACCGTCGCAGAATTGGATTCCTTCGAGCCCGATTTTACAGAACTTGAGAAGATTCTGTTTGCCAATGCGTCCTTGACTGATCGACTGGAAACCACCGGCATCCTCACGGATCGTACGGCATGGGACCACGCGGTGATGGGCGTGGTGGGCCGGGCGTCAGGTGTCGATCGGGACATTCGGCGCGACCATCCGTTCGCGGCCTATGACGAATTACAGCCCAAAGTGGCGCTCTATCGATATGGAGACGTCCGGGCCAGGATGCGGGTACGGATGGACGAGATTCATGAGTCTATGCGGCTCATTCGGGAGGTCCGACGACGCATTCCCCAAGGACCGGTCGTGGCTCAGCCGACCGGAGAGCCGACACCGGGAACGTGGGCCTTGTCCGCGGTCGAGGGCTGGCGCGGAGAAATTCTTTACTTTGTAATGGCCGGCGAGAACGGAAAGATTCACCGATGCAAAGTGCGCGATCCGTCGTTTGTGAACTGGCCCGCAATCCAGTGGGCGGTTTTGGGCAATATCATCCCCGATTTTCCGCTGATCAATAAGAGCTTCAATTTGTCGTATGCGGGGAACGATCTTTAGAAGAGGGCGAGGGGCAAGGGGCACTGGGCTAGAGGTAGGGAGGGGCTACCTCTAGCCTCTAGCCTCGTACCCGCCGACGAAAGGAGGCCCATGTTTCGTATTCTCAAGAAGAGTCTAAAGACCGGGGTCGTGACGGGCCGGCATCCCGAGGCCAAACAACCTGCCGAACGGCCCGCATCTGAGAGTCGTGAGAAAGCCGCGCCGTTCAAGAAGTCGCTGGCCATTCGGGAGGTCGATACGGGCTCGTGTAATGCTTGCGAGATGGAGATGAACGCCTTGACGAATCCCGTCTACGACATCGAGCGGTTCGGCATTCATATCGCCGCCTCGCCGCGCCATGCCGACGCGCTGGTGGTGACCGGCCCCGTCACGGTCAACATGGAACATCCGCTCAAGGATGTCTACAAACAGACGCCCGATCCGAAATTGGTTATCGCGCTCGGCGACTGCGCCATCAACTGCGGAGTCTTCAAGGGAAGCTATGCGGTCACAGGTCCCGTCGACCGCCACATTCCGGTCGATGTCCGTATTCCCGGCTGCCCGCCGCGCC
Organism: Nitrospira sp.; assembly: GCA_037445005.1. Classification (GTDB taxonomy): domain Bacteria; phylum Nitrospirota; class Nitrospiria; order Nitrospirales; family Nitrospiraceae; genus Nitrospira_C. The sequence goes on along the minus strand of JBBILH010000015.1, from coordinate 40,882 downwards.
CGGCTGAGATTCTCAAGGCCCTGTCGGAATTGCGCGAGGCAGAGCGTTAGGAAGGGCAGAAGTGCCCGTGGTAGTCTGAAGGGCCCTAGCGCGCACTACCCAAACGCAGTTCTACCGCCATCGTCGATACGCCGCTACGACCATTTTCGTCGCCCCTCGCTCGTGAAGCATGCGTGCAACGCGCCGGTTTCAAGTTACAAGCTTCGTGTTTCACGTTGAAATGAAGAAGTCTCCTGTTCCATGGTGAAAGTTTCGTGTTTTCCGGAAACTTGAAACCTCCCCGACGAAACCTCACACCCGAAACGTTCAGAGGGGTCGTCACGAACTTTCATGAATAATGCGGGCCCGGCTGCATGCTCACGGTTCAGCGTTCCCGGCTAGAATTCCCGAATCTCTCTGCGGCAGAGGCATTTAGGGGCATCCTATCCCTGCGTCTGTTGCGTCCGTCCACAGCCCGCTCTCGTGCGCGAACAAGCATTCTCTCCCGTTCTCATCCAGCTGCAATCCAAATTGCTGACTTGCGCAATGTGCGCTCGCCCCGCGTCTCGACAAGGCACGAGGCACAGCTATCGCACGACGATACCTCCGGCGCGCGGCCGAGGCGCGGTTTACCCCTGACGTGAATCCATTTCGTCCTCGGCGCCTCACAGTAAATAGAAGATGTCTCACCGGAAGGTAAACGGTTCGTCGGCCACGGGGTACGATCTACTCAGAGCGTGGATCGGCCTCGGCGTTTCGATCGAGAGCGGGATGATGTGAGGGAGGCTACTATGATGAGGCCGGCCTTGGTTATCGCAGGGCTAACTCTCGGTTTCACCCTGAGCGGCTGCTCGGGTTATCACACGGGAAAGCATGGGGCGCCGCTCCATGCCAAAGCCGTGATCACGGGGCCCGGTATCAGCGGAGAGGCGCATCTCTCCGAAGAATATGAAGGACGCGTGAGAATCAAGCTCAAACTGGAAGGGAACCAGGACAGCAAACGGACGCCTGGGCTTCACGCGATTCATATCCATGAGACCGGTTCATGTGAACCGTTTTCGGCGGCGAAGGGGCACTACGACGGCAACGTCGATCCCCAAGTCAATCCTGAGGCCAACGTCAGCTCCGGCCTCGGCAATCATCCGTACCACCTCGGTGATCTGCCGAACCTGAAGGTCGACGACAATCGCAAGGGTTCGCTCTATACCATCACGAGCCGGGTCACGCTCTCCGATGGATTGAACACCCTGTTCGACAAGGATGGGAGCGCCTTTATTATCCACGGGCTCGAGGACAAGTATCTGCCCGATCCCCCGACCAAGGATGCACCGGGCGGGCCGCGAATCGCCTGCGGCGTCATCGTGAAAGAGTAAGGAGATCGATGGCCGAACCGGGCGAGAAATACCGGACACGTCTGTGGCCGGGCAACCGGCATACGGTTGTTCTCAGTATCGGCGCTTTAATCGCCGGATTGCTGGCTTCGGGTATGGCCGGGACAGCGGTGGCGGTCGACAGCGGGGAATCAATCGCGAGAACGACCTGTGTGCAATGTCATCGCATCGAGGGCAAGCCTGCGCCACGCAAGACGAAGAAGGCTCCGGATCTCATCTGGGCAGGCAACAAGTATCAGCGCGACTGGCTGGTTGCCTGGCTGCAGAACCCCGACTTCAAACATTATCCCGTCGGGTACGACTTTCGTCCGGAGCGAAAGAAGCGCCATCTTGCGTTGCCGGCCGATCAGGCCAAAACCGTCACCAATTATCTCGCCTCCCGGAAAGATCCTCGGATCAAGGAAGGCGTGATGAAGCCGGCCACCGAGGAGCAACTTGCCCGAGGTCAGAAGCTCTACCGGGAGCACGGGTGCCAGAACTGCCACCTCACCCCGGCCAAGACGGCAAAAGGATACACCGGCGGAACATCGAGCACCTCGTTCATCAAGCTCAACGAACGACTGAAGGCGGACTGGGTGTACCGGTTCAATCAAAATCCCGACGATTTCGAACCGGACAGCGGCGCGTATATTCCAAAGCCGCCGCTGCCGGATGAGGACATCTATGCCATTACGGCCTACATGATGACGCTCAGATGAAGACGTGGAGCGTCAATCGTGAAGCGTGAAGCGCAAGCCAGTTTCTGCGAGATACGGTTCACGAGATTCGAGCGACAGAATATACGGACCGAGAGGAGGACGACGATGCCGAAGAAAAAGGTTCTGAGCCTGTGTGCGGTCGTGATGCTGATTGTATCTGGTCAACTGTCACTGGCGGCCTCGTCGAAGGGCAATCCTGAGGCCGGCAAGAAGATCTATCTGGAAAGCTGCCAGAGTTGCCATGGCGCAACGGGCAGAGGCGACAGCGATATGGCGGCGTATTTGACGCCACCGCCTGCCAATCTGGCCGCCAAGACCACGCAGGCGAAGACCGATGCCCAACTGCGCAAGACTATTCTTGAAGGACGCCCCGGCACGGCCATGTCGAGTTATGACGGCGCATTCGAGGAGGCACAGTTGGTCGGCTTGATCGCCTACATCCGGTCGCTCAAACCCTAACCTTCAAGAAGGAGGCTATCATGCCGTTCAGGAAGAGGCTTCTCGGAGGGTTGGCCGTCACGCTGTGCATCGCTGGAGCTTGGGGAACCGCTTTAGCGGCCGAAGATTCGGCCATGGTTCCCGTGGACACCGTGGCGGATTATCTTCATGCCGTCCTGGCATCCGACCGGAATTTCTATACCGTCCATGTCGTCGAACGGATGCAACGGCGCGGCGTGATCGAGTCCTCTGAGCGGTGGCGGTCGGAAAGCGCGTTGCCTCTGCCGGCGCAATTCTTTCAAGAGTCCTCAAAGTTGGCCGCGCTCACCGGAGTCAAGGTTCAATACAGGCTGATCAGCCTCCACCCGATCAACAAACTAAGCGGGCCTGCGACGGAGTTCGAAAAGAAAGGGCTGGAAGCGGTGATGACGGCGCCGGATCGACCCTATAAGGGGTTCGTGACGGAAGGGGGCGAGAGACGTTTTCAAGCCTTGTATGCGGACCATGCGGTCTCCTCCATCTGTGTGAGTTGCCACAACGCGCATCCGAACAGCCCGAAGCGAGACTATAAGCTCAACGATGTGCTGGGGGCCGTCTCAATTTCCATTCCGGTCCCGGAGTGACCGAGGCTGACTTCAAGATGGAGGGGAACGCATGGCATCATGTACGAATAACGGCTGAACAGGTAAGCGCGTGCCATGAGAGGTGATCGGACGGCGAATCAGTTCCATAGTGATGTCGTGACGGAGCCGGGCGGCCGGTACTATCGATTCATGAAGCCGATCACGATTCAGCCGCACTGTCTGCTCTGCCACGGGCCTCGTTCGCAGTATCCCTTCGATGCAGCGACAGGGTACAAAGCCGGTGAATTGCGCGGGGCGGTCAGCAGCAAGCAGCCGCTCGACCAAGCTCGGAGCGGGCCGCTCGGGGAGCGAGACCAGTGAGTCAGACGGCTCTTCCCTGGATTGTCGGCTTCGCCGTTCTCGGCAGCGTCGGGGCGATCGGCGTGGCCGGAGCGTTTTTGCTGTTTCCAAAAGACATCCGCGAGCGAACCGTGCCGTTTCTCGTAAGTTACGCCACCGGCACATTGTTGGGGGCGGCATTGCTCGGGTTGTTGCCGCAAGCCATCAAACAGGGCGACCTGCCGGCGAGCCTTCAAGTCGTGCTCGCCGGATTGATAGGATTCTTCGTTCTGGAACGGCTGTTGATCTGGCGTCATTGCCATCATGCCGGGCCTTGTGAGGTGCACGGCACGGCGGGCCATCTCGTACTGGTGGGAGACGCGCTCCACAACTTCGTCGACGGGGCCGTTATCGCATCTGCGTTTCTTGTCTCAGTTCCGCTCGGCACCGCAACGGGCATAGCCGTCATCGCCCATGAGCTGCCGCAGGAGCTCGGGGACTTTGCGATTCTCCTCGACAGCGGATTCTCGGCTCGGCGGGCGTTGATCTGGAACTTGATATCCGGCAGCACCACTGTCCCCGGTGCGCTCCTCGCCTACGTCGGACTTCGTCAGATGCCCGAATTGAACGCGGCGATTCTGGCTTTATCGGCTGCCAGCTTCCTCTACATCGGGCTTGCCGATCTTGTGCCGGGCCTCCATCGGCGCATCGGAGCGGAAACAGGACTCGCGCAATTGTTTCTGGTTCTGGTAGGGGTGGGAACGATCATGCTGTTGCAAGCGCACTAACAGGTTGTTGACAGTGTCTACCGGCACCGTTCTCGCGTCACGGTGAAGCGCATAAAACGTATCTCGTGACGCGAAGGATGAAACGGCTGGGGACACATGGGTTGTCAACGCACTGCTGCGAGACATTTACAGAAAGGAACCTCCAGATGAAGGGGAACATGGTGATGGCGGCGGCGGTAGCGGCGATGCTCCTCGGCTCATGGGTTCTAGCCCAGACTCCGCCTGGGAATGTCAAGAATGGAGAGATGATCTACCGGCAGCACTGTATTCGGTGTCATGGGCAAGCGGGAGATGGGTTGGGCAAGGATATGAAGGACTTGGTCGTGCCGCCTGCCAATTTTCAGTCGCCGAAGTTCCGTTCGAAGACCGATATGGAATTGTTGCTGGCGATCAAACAGGGAGTGCTCTTCAGCCCGATGCACGGCTGGGCTGATCGGCTGACCGAGCAGGAGATGCTGGACGGGTTGAACTATCTTCGCTCGTTGGCTCCGTTCAATCCCATCGGATAGTCTCAACAAACAATTCGCTGTCGCATTTTGCAACAGACCTCATTTCGTTGCGGGCCTGGAATGCCCCAACACGCCGGACGGTTGTCCTGCAATCTTTGCTAAACCTCTGTCCATTCGTAGAAAAAAGAGCGGGTCGGGAAGAGCGCATGTGGCACAAAGCTCGCTTTTACCACTGGAAGAAAAACTCTCATCACGGAGGATTTGCCATGGACACCCAGAATACGAAATGTTCCCCTCAGTCAGTCATGCTCGCCTTTTTCGGCGGCGCTCTCGCCGGTGTGATTGCCGGTATCCTATTCGCGCCGAAATCCGGCGAGGAAACGCGCCGCGAACTGAAGAGTTATGCCAGGAGAACTGAGGAAGACCTCATCGAGAAAGCGAAGGAGGCCAGGGCCGCGCTGGACGACGCGATCGAGCGGGGCAAACATTTCGTCGCGGAAAAGCGGGTCGACGTCGAGGCTGCCGTCAAGGCCGGCAAAGAGGCGATGAAAGAACGAATGGAAAAGTGCTGTAGCTGAGTGCGCTCATGCTTGCGATTCGTTTCCATGGCCGGGGAGGACAGGGCGCCAAGACGGCGAGTCGCATTGTAGGAACTGCGGCATTCCTTGAAGGCTATCAGGCGCAGGATTCGCCGATCTATGGAGCCGAGCGGCGCGGAGCACCGGTGGCGGCTTTTACGCGCATCGCCAAGGCGCCGATCCGCGAGCGTGGAATCATCGCCCGCCCGAATCTTGTCGTCGTCGCGGACGCTTCGCTGATCGGCGATCCGGCCGCCCGTGTGTCCGAAGGCCTCGAAGGCGAGACGGCGGTCTTCGTCAATACGCCGCTCGATGCAGAGAGATTGCAAACGCAGACGCTGCTACCCGGCCGGCTGACCACGATGGACCTGAGCGGCATGGCGCTTGAGCATTTCGGAAAGCGAGGTGCCATCAGCGCCTTGCTCGGAGGTGTGGCCGGACGACTCGCCGGTTTGGGGAAGGAATCAATACGGGAGGCCGTTGCGAGGGAGTTGGCGGACCTCGGCATCGCGACGGAGATGATCGAGCGTAATCAGGATATAGCAATCCGATGTTATGAGACGGTCCGACCGGTGGCAGTCGAGACAGGGATGCGGCAGCCCGCACCAGCCGCCGTGTTGAAGACGCCTGCCTATGATCCGCCGACGAGAGGAACCGCCGGTATCACCGCCGGCCCCAATTCGGCGATCCGCTCGATGAGCGGCTGGAGGACATTTCGCCCAGTGCTCCGTCCGGACATGTGCAATGGATGCTGGCTCTGCTTTGCCAACTGTCCAGAAGGGGCGATCACGATCAAACCGGATGGGAAGCCCGCGGTCTATTACCCGGCCTGCAAAGGATGCCTTGATTGCGTGGAAGTCTGTCCGACCGATGCGATGACGGTCGAGCGGGAAACGGAAACGATGAATCAAGGTTGAGGTTAAGGCCGAGGCCGATGCCGATGAGAGAATATGTCTGAACTCAACCGTAACCTCGGCCTCAACCTTCTGTGAGTGATTTTATGAACGCCGAAATGATGACCGGCAATCTCGCGGCGGCCTGGGGCGTGCGCCTCGCAGATGTGGACTATGTGCCGGCCTTTCCCATTACGCCCCAGACGGAAATCGTCGAAACGCTCTCCAAATGGTGCGCGAACGGCTCGTTGAACGCGCGGTTCGTCACGCTCGACTCAGAACATTCGATGATGACCGCGGCGGGAGCGGCGTCCGCCGCCGGCGCTCGGGTATTCACGGCGACGTCGAGCCAAGGACTGCTCCATGCCTTCGAAGTTCTGTACACGGTGGCCGGATGGCGGGCGCCCTTCGTGCTCGTCAACGTCTCGCGCGCCCTCGCCTCGCCCATTACGCTGGAACCCGATCACAACGATGCGCTGGCGGCTCGGGATTCCGGCTTCGTACAAATTCACGCGGAGACTTGTCAGGAAGTCGTGGATTCGATTCTCATGGCCTATCGCATCGCCGAGGATTCACGGGTTTGCCTGCCGGTCATGGTGAATCTGGACGGCTTTGTGTTGTCGTTCACGCGTGAACCGGTCATCTTGCCGGATTTCCAATCCGTTCAAGAGTTTCTGCCGCCTTTTCGTCCGGCGCACTTGGGCTTCAAGGCTTCGGCGCCCCATGCATTGGGGACCGCTGTCCTCGGCGGAGCGGTCTACAGTTACTTCCGCCATCAAATCCAACTCGCCTCCCTCAATGCGCTCCGGGTGCACGAGGAAGCCGCAAGCGACTTCGAGCGGCTCTTCGGACGTCGCTACGACGTGGTAGACCGGTATCGACTTGACGATGCGGAGGACGTCTTGATCATGACGAACGCCTTTGCGAGCAAGGGGAAGGCGGCGGTCGACGCCGCGAGAGACGAAGGCCGTCGCGTGGGGCTGTTGCGCCTGCGCGTGATCCGCCCCTGGCCTGCCGACGCGATCCGCCGGGCGCTGCAAGGTCGTCGGGCCGTGGCGGTGCTTGATCAGAACCTGTCTCCCGGACAAGGCGGAATCTTGTTCCAGGAAACAGCCGCCTGCCTGTATGACGACGCGTTGCGGCCACGAGCGCTTTGCTCGTTCATCGGCGGACTAGGAGGGAAGAACCTCTCGGAGGGTGAGTTCCGCTCTATCTTCGAGCAAACGGCGAAAGCGGGTATCCGCGGCAAAGGGATCGGGCCCGTGCTCTTATATACCGAGGCGGAGCATCGAGAGATGGATCAGTTGCAGTATCTCGCGCATGAACTGAAGACGAGCCGGTAAGAAAAGTCATGGTGTGGGAACGGCATATTTTTAAGGAACTGCATGATATCCCACGGGAGGAACATGTCTTTCCCGGGACGCCGCTCTGCGCCGGCTGCGGCGGTCTTGAATCACTCCGCCTGGCGGCGAAAGTGCTCGGCAGCCACGTCGTGTACGTCAATTCCGCCGGCTGCATGACCAACTTGGCGGCCTTTCCCTTTACCCCGCTGGACGCGTCCTGGCTCTATGCCACCATGGGATCCGCGCCGGCCGGCGCGCAGGGCGTGCGCGATGCGCTGGACGTGTTGATGGCCAAAGGACGGCTTCCCCGGGAGGAAAACGTCAAGGTCGTCGTCTTGGGCGGCGACGGGTCCACTTACGATATGGCCCTTTCGTCGACATCCGGAGCTATTTCACGAAAACTCGACTTCTACTACTTTTGCTACGACAACGAAGCATACGGCAACACGGGCGTCCAACTGAGTCCGGCGACACCCTACGGCGCACGCACCACGACCTCGCCTTGCGGCGTGCAGCATCCGACCGGCACGACGCAGGAAAAGAAGGATATCTTTGAAATCTGGCGAGCGCACAAGCCGCCATATCTCGCGACCGTCTCTCCGCGGTTTCCATTGGATCTCGAAGAGAAATTCTCCCGAGCCGCCGATCATCCCGGACCTAAGCTGTTTCTAGCCTTCGCAGCCTGTCCGACCGGCTGGTTGTTCGACCCCGCCAATACGCCGGATGTCGCGAGACTGGCGGTGGAATGCGGAGTGTGGCCGTTGAAAGAAGCAATCGACGGCGAGGTCGTGCATACGTACATGCCGAAACTGCAGCCGGTCGAAGACTATCTCAAATTGCAGGGACGCTTCCGACATTTGTTCGAACCGATCGTTCAGAAAGAGGCGATTGCGCACATTCAAGAGAGGGTTGCGGCATACTGGGAATCGGTAACGCGGGTTGAACGGGCGAAACAGGAAAGCAAGACGTCTAACACATTGAATTTGTGATGGATTGCTCGAAATGTCACGGCTAGGCCCTTCCCCATTATATAGAGGAAAACCGGTCCTCCTGACGGGAGCCGCCATCCTGGCCTTATCTGCCGGATTTTTCAGCGGGTGCGCGGAGGTTGATTCCGGTCACCGTCAGGAACGGCCGAATCCCTATCTCGCGCCCGATACGAGACATCCTATCCCTCTGACCTCGTCCGCGGGCAAAGAGCACAGAGCCGTCATGTTGCAGCACCTGGAATCGATTCAGGTGATCGTGAATGCGCTGGTCGACGAGGACTATGTCCTGGCGCAAGGGCTGACCGAATCGCATCTCGGTTTCTTCATGCATCGCCAGGCCATGGCGCAACAGCAACCCGAAAACTTTCCTCCCGCTTATCACGATCTAGCCATGGCGCATCATCAGGCGGCAGAGGAGCTGGCGGGAGTCATGCCGACCAAGGACCTGAAGCAGATCTTCCCGAAGCTCAACAACGTGCTGAAGGCCTGCGTGGCCTGTCATCTGGAGTACAAAGTCAATGGTCGTTCGTGAAGCGTGAAGCGTATTTCGTTTGATCTGGGCAAGTGGCGGTATTGCCGAGTTTCCCTCTTGCCTCTGGCCATGCGCCTCTCGCCCGCGTGCTAAGATGCAAAGAATCGAGTGACGTACTATGGAGGAGAGCAACATGCGCGAGCAGAAGACGATCAGTGCATTTTTTGCGGAAGATCACGACCGGCTCGACGCGTTGTTCCAATCATTCCAGACGTCGAAGCGGCGCGACTTTGCCAAAGCGAAAGAAGCGTTCGTAGAATTCAAATTCGGGCTTCAGCGCCATATCGTGTGGGAGGAGGAATTGCTGTTCCCCTTGTGGGAGGAAAAGACCGGCATGGCCGAAGCCGGCCCGACGGCGGTCATGCGGGCCGAGCATCGCCGGATCGCCGAGCAGCTGGAGGCCATCCATCTGAAGGTTGCCGCGCAGAATTCGGACAGCGACCAGGAAGAGGGGGCATTGCTGCAAGTGCTGAACTCGCACAACATGAAGGAGGAACGCGTGCTTTACCCCGCCATTGATGAGGTCGCGACTCCGGAGGAGTGTCGGGACATCTTTCATAAGATGAAACAGATTCCCGAAGAACGTTATCGGCACTGTTGCGGTTCGCACACGGAATCGTGAAGCGTCGCATATGAAGCCTGTCTCGTCCGAATGACACGCGACAAGATGCTGTCAGCAAGGATCCGGAGGCTTTCTTAAACATCCCGCGCGCGAAAACAGGACGGTCATGATTCGTTCAAGACAGGAACAGCGGAGATGGGCGGGAATCCTGTTGCTCGGCTCGCTGGCCTTGTGGCTTTCGACTACGCCCCCCAGCGTCCTAGCTGGTTCCTCCACGGAGAAACAACGAAGTAATGCCGAGGCAGGGCGGAGCATCTTCAACGGGAAAGGGGTCTGCTACTACTGCCATGGAGTGGACGGCAATCGGGACCTGTTGCCTCGACTGGCCCCCGACACGGCCGCATTGATCGCGCAACTCAATCCGCAACCGCCGGATTTGCGAAATCCCAAGTCACTCAGGCTGACAAGCGACGCGGAACGCGCCAAAGCCGTTCGAGAGGGTCATCCCGGCACGGGCATGTTCCCGGACACGACCATGACGGAACAGGAGTTGGCCGACACGTTGGCGTATCTTACGGCCTTGAGAAAAGAAGGTCGTGCGCAACGCCCATGATGCTTCATCGTCTGATATTTATCGCCCTCGTTTTCTCCTTTGCCGGTCTTGTTTTGAGCCCAACGGGCGACGCGGCAGGGACCAATGACACCGGCTCGAGGCCGCCGGCCGGCGACGGTCCACGGGGAGAAACGCTGTACAAGGCCAGCTGCATCGTCTGCCATGGCCCTCAAGCCGCAGGCGGAATCGGCCCTCCCCTGGCAGGCAATCCGATTTTGTCGAACGATCAGGCTTTCTGGAAGATGGTCTATGAAGGGCGACACGTCATGCCGCCGTTGAAAGGCGCCGTGACGGAAAACCAGATGGCCGAGATCCGTGAATGGCTGCGAAGCTTGCGGTGACCTTCTTCTGTCGCATTGAGAGAGCGCGGCCACATGTATCCGGCGTTCGACGGGAGAAGAGCTCCGTCTTCCAACTCCGGTCACGAGACGAGGAAGTGAACCATGAAACTTGGACTCATCATTTACTCCACCGACCCGGAAACGGTATGGAACGGATTCCGCCTGGGAGTCTTCGCGCTCAAGCAGGGCGATCAGGCGAAGGCGTTCCTCCTGGCCAAAGGCGTGGAGTGTGAGAAACTGGACACGGATCAATTTAAAGTCACGGAGCAGATGCAGGATTTCATTGATCACGGCGGGAAAATCCTGGCATGTGGAACATGTCTGGAACTCCGGCAGTCGGAAGGATCTGAACTCTGTCCGCTGTCGACCTTGAAAGATCTTCATGAGATCATCAAGGAGTCCGACAAGGTCCTCACGTTCTGACATTGTGCCGACGATCCGGCGAAGCTGCATCCGACCCACTGAGGCCGCGGCCGGGCGCCTGTCGGGAAGAACGAAGATTCCGGCCTGTTCTCGTTGACTGAAATACTGCTGCCGTTCGGGTGGCCTTCGCCGGGCAGCCGACGCTCACGGAGGATCGATGCCTCAGCGAAGGTCCGCTATCACATCCATTGTAGCCGTGTCAGGAATCTTGTGGTCGTTGAGCGGGTGTTCGATCCCGCCGCTCATGCATCGCGGGGGAATCATGGTGGATAGCTGGGCTGAGGTAAAGGCGGATGACAAGACCGTCGCGGATATCCTGGCCGCCTTCAATAAAGCAGAGGCCGCCTTGCAGGAGGGAAATCTGAACGGGTTGATGGCTCTCTACTCCGAAAGTTACGGCTATCATGGGTTGACGAAACAGGACTTACGAGGGATTTGGGCGGATCTCCTGGCGCACCATCGGGAATTCGGAAGCAACCACATTCTCTCGCGGATTGTCGCGGTCCCGGGGGAGCCTCCAAGCGCCGAACTCACATGCACAGGGAGTCTGTGGGCTATCTCAAAGGAGACCGGCGAACAAGTCAACATCGACAGTTGGTACGGCGAAATTCACCATATGGTCTATGAGGAAGGGGCGTGGCGCGTCCGCGGACATCGGGGTGTGGCTCCAAAGACTCAGGGGTTCGGGGTCGCGCCGCACCCGTTTTTTTAATCGGCTGAAGTCCGGCGGGGAATCACACTCGGTTCTACTGATTCTACGCGAATCCTCGCGTCCACGATCCGGCAGCCTTGCGCGTCGGGGAGCACGAAGACGGGATTCAGGTCCAGTTCGCTGATTTCCGAAGTCGCTTCGACAAGTTGAGACACGCGCAGCAAGACGTCTTCGATCGCCTTGACGTCGGCCGCCGGCCGGCCTCGGTAACCCTGGAGAATCCGATGGCCTTTGATTCCGCCGATCATCTCGGCGGCGTCGCGATCTGTCAAAGGAGCGATCCGGAACTGCACGTCACCGAGAATTTCGACATGAATCCCTCCGAGGCCGAACGCGACTAAGGCCCCGAAGAGCGGATCGCGGTTCATGCCCACCGCCACTTCCACGCCGCCGGAGACCATCGGTTGCACGAGCACGCCCTCCATGGCCTCAAGGCGATGGTCCTGCAGCAGCCTGGCGCGAACGGCCTGATAGGCCGCGCGAACTTCCTGCTCGTTCTTAAGATTCAAGTGAACGGCGTCGATTTCCGTCTTGTGCACGAGCACGTGCGAGGCAAGTTTCACGGCGACGGGAAATCCCAGGTCGCGGGCGGCCTGAGCGGCATCATCCGCCGTCGTCGCGACGCGTCCTCTCACCAACGGCAATCCCGTTGCGGCCAACAGCTCGCTCGTCTCTTCCGCGCTCAACCAACCGGGACCTCGTTCCGACAAGGCTCGGGCGCAGACCGCTCGGGCCCTCTCGAGATCGGGCGGAGACGGCATCTCCCTTCTTTCAGCGACGGGTCGTTGCCGCAGGGCTTCATGCGCAAGAGCGTGGCGAACGACGACGGCCGGCGTTTCCGGCTGGCCGTAGGTCGGAATGGCTTCCCCGTCGACGGTGAAAGTCCGGTCGAGATCGCCTTCCGCCATCCAGCAAAGGTACACCGGCTTCTTGACCATGGCCTTTCGAGCGGCGCGCACGCCCTCGATGATTCCGGCGGCCACGGGAGGATTGTCCTCCGGCCTGACCGAGACATGCACCACGATGAGCGCATCGATTTCGTCGGACGTCAAAAGGGTCTCGACGGACCGGGCATGCTGCGCTTCGGCGGCAAATCCGATGACATCCACCGGGTTCTTCAAGGCTGCGGTTCGGGGAAGGAAAGAAGCCAGCCGCGCCTTTGTCGCCGGAGACAGTTCGGGAACGGCAAGCCCTTCCGCCGCGCAACTATCGGCGCACAGTACGCCGGGCCCTCCCGAATTCGTCAAGATCCCGATCCGACCGCCTGTAGGACGCGGTTGATTGGAAAGGCCGGCCGCCAGCCCCAACAGGTGATCGAGCGTACGGGCCCTGATTATGCCGCACTGAGCGAACAGCGCCTCCACAGCACGGTCGTTCGTGGCCAACGCCGCCGTATGAGATCGAGCGGCTGTTTGTCCGGCCGGCGTCCTGCCTCCTTTTAGAACAATGACCGGTTTCCGCCGGCTCACTCGCTCCGCAATCCGCCGAAACTTTCGGGGATCGACGATCGTTTCGAGATAGAGCAGGATCACGTCGACGGCGTCATCCCGCTCCCAATATTCGAGCAGGTCGTTGACGGTCACATCAAGGTGATTTCCCACGCTGACGAAACCGGACAGGCCCAGGTTCCTGCGGCGGGCGGCGGTCACCACGCCGAGTCCCAGCCCGCCGCTCTCCGACGCAACCGCCACGCGACCGAGCGGGGGAATCATCGGCGTATAGGTGGCATTGAGACGAACCGACGGATCGAGATTCATCAGGCCGAAGCAATTGGGTCCGATGAGGCGGATCCCGTACCGCCGAATCCGTTCGGACAGATGCCCCTCGAGCGACAAGCCCGATCCGCCCGTTTCGGCAAAGCCCGCCGTGATCATGACGGCCGCAGGGATCTTCTGTGCCGCGCAATCGTCGATGACCGCAAGGACGAGTCGGGACGGCACGGCGATGACGGCAAGATCGATCGGGCCGGGAGCGGCGCGAAGGGACGGGTAGGCGCGGAGGCCGGCAATCTCCGTTGCATGAGGATTGATGGGAATAATTTTCCCCGTAAAGCCGCCTCCCTGGAGCGCCTCAAGCACCCGACGGCCGACGCCGTCCTGCGCACGGGAGGCGCCGACGACGGCGACCGTTCGCGGACGAAAGAACGAATCAAGCGAGTTGGGCGACGATCGAGACGTCATCGGATTCCTGCCAACGCCGCACCTACATCAGCCAGTCGGGACGGAGCAGCAGAACCGCCCCCAATCCCGCCATGACCAATCCGCTCGTCAATTTGAGCCAACGGCCGGCCCGCTCCTGCAACTTTCTTCGGCTCAAGGTGATGACGGCGATGGTCACCATCAGACCGTCGTCCAACACATAGGCCAGGTTGTAGAGACCGAGGTATCCATAGTAGCCCCACGACGGCAAGTTCTGAAGCGTCAGAATCTGCGTGTAGAGCGCGGGAAACCGGCCGTGCACAGCAGCTCGACCAGGTTCACCATGACGGCGAGCACGGCGATCCCTGCCAGCGCTCCCGCGAGATTCTCCGCCTGAAGAACGCGGCGCATGTGCGCATAGAGTCCCGGCTTGGCGGATTCAGGTATGCCGACGGTGGGTCCGCGACCAAGCGCGAAGAAATCCTTCACGTTCACCGCGCCGACCAAACAGGCGAGCCCCCCGAGCCCGAGCTGCGCGGCCCGTGAAAAGCCGATCACCAGGAAGAGATTCAACCAAGCCGCCATGAAGGCAAAATACACCAGCCCGCTGACGGCGACGAATGTGCCGGCGATGACGGCCATCTTTCGCCGATCGCGAAGATTGACGAGCACAGACAACAAGAACAACAGGACCCACATCGCGCAGGGATTGAATCCGTCCAGCAATCCGATCGCGACGGTGAACAACGGCAACCCCAACTCGGCGACACGAAATTCGCCGAACCAGCCGCTCCGGATACCTCCGGTTCGAAGCGACGGCGGCGCCGTTCCCGCTGCGCGATCCAGCCTCGCCCGCAGCTCCTCCCCGGTCGTCTCCTCCGACAGAAATCCGACGATCAGTTCTGTGCCGATCAGGAAACTCGGTACGCCCGCAGGACCGCGGCCTTGTGCGGCCGCCAACTCTTGGAGCCGCCGTAATGCGACCGGGTCCCGGCCGACATCATGGACCGACAGCCGAAGCGAGGGCCTCTCGTGACGGAGTCGATCAAGAAACCGCTTGGCGACTTCACAATGGGGACACCCGGACCGGACGAACACTTCGAGATCCGCGGGCGGTTTATCGGCTTGGGCCGCGGGTTCGAGCGCGGCAACCGGAAGCGGCAGCAGGAGGGCGAGCGTCCAGAAGATCAGTTGCCGGCCCGGCCGCCAAATCCACACGATAGGCTAGCTCACCGCGTCGAAGGGCGCCATGGACCGGATATACGACAACACGTCGAGCATCTGATCGTCGGAGAGTTTTCCGCGGAAGCCGTGCATCGGTGTGAACAGGGCGCCGTTCGTGATCGTCACGAGCAGTTCCCAGTCGGTTTTGGCCCGTGACCCCTGCGATTGCAGATTCGCCGGCCGCACGATGAGGTACTGGCCGTCGGGGCCGTTGCCGTCCAGCTTGCTGCCGTGACAGCGCTGGCAATGCTGCTCATAGACGGTCTGCCCGCTCTTGGGGTTTCCCCGCGCCTGGGCGGAAGCCCACGAGCCGACCCCGACGAGCAACAGCAGGAGCAGGACGATGAAGGCCGACGGTTTCATAGCTTTCCCTTTCTTCTTTCATCGGACGACAAGCACGGGACAACCGACACGATGGACGATCGCATGCGACACGCTTCCCAACAGGAACCGTTCGAGCCCCTTGCGCCCGTGGGAGGCCACCACGACAAGATCCGCATGTTTGGCCTGTTCGGCCACCGTCGCGGCCACGTCCCCGTCGATAACGCGCGTCCCGATGCTGTAACGGCTTCCCATCAGTCCGGCCCCCATCGTCTTGACGAGATCCTCCGCAGAGGTCCTGGCCGCGATGGACCACGACTCGTAGCCGACGACATTGTAGGGATCGGCCAGCCGCACGGGCACGACCACGCTGAGGATCGTCAGCTCGACGGCGTTCGCGAAGGGATGAACCAGCAACCACTGTTTGATGCGCTCCGCATCCTCGTGTCCTTCGACGGCCACGAGCACGCGTTGGACGGGATGAGCGGCTCCCTTCACGATCAAAGTCGGGCGGGTCGCATGCAAGAGAACTCGGTGGGAGACGCTGCCGAGCACCAGCTCGGCCATGCGATTCTGTCCCCGCGCCCCCACGGCGACGAGATCGGCGCCTGCGCTGTCGGCTGCTTTGAGGATCACGTCGGCCGGGCTGCCGATCTCATTGACCTGGACAACCGTCTCCGGATCGAGCGGCAGCGTCTCAACCGTACGAGCCAGCACCTGCCGTCCCGCGTCGACCAAGGCCCGGCGGAAGTCGTCGTAGCCTTGCAGGTTCGCGGCTTGCGCAACCACGGGGTATTCGAAGAGCCCCATGTCCACGCCGTGGATCAGGGTCACCTCCGTCGGTTTGTAGAGATGGAAGACTTGCTGGACGGCTGAGAAGGCCTGTTCCGACCAATCGATCCCTACTGCGACTTTCATACGCTCCTCATCTCTAGACGCCGGCCGGTGCGCGATGGGCACTCACGGCCTTCAATGCCGCCATGACGTCCTCGACCGACAATTCAGGAGCGCTCCGCCCCCGATGTTCGCCGGCCGCGAGAATCAGATCGTTCATCGCCAACATACCGCGCAACGTGCCGTCGGCGGCGGCGACCGGCAGCCGTCGGACCCTAGCCTGCTCCATGCGTTTCAGCGCGTCGTGAATGTCGTCCTCCGGATGACAGGTCACGGCCTTCCCCGAGGAGGTTTCCCACACCGTAATGGCGGAGGGGGTCCGGTCCTTCGTCGATGCCGCCATGCAAATGTCACGGTCCGTGACGACTCCCATCACCTGTCCTTCGACGTTCAAGATGGGAAGGGCTCCGCAATCGCTGTCCCACATCATTTTAGCGGCGGCCGCCAGATTGGTGTCCGGACCGCAATACCGGACATCCTGGGTCATAAGCTCCCTGACCTTCATCGCCCGCCTCCCTTCTCCCGGCGCGGTTCATCCCTCAGAGCCTCAACGCGCCCAGTTCACCCGGATAAAATCCTCGTCCCGGTCGTAATGGAAGTGCAGATCACCTCGATACGCGTGCCTGAGCGCTTCGCCGATCCGGCGGGGAAGATGCGTGTCCGTCGTCGAAATGACGAGTCCCTCCGGACGGCGCTCGATCCCCATGATGCGCGACAAAGGGTGTTCCTGCATCTCGCGCGCCTCGGCATTTCTGATGACGCCTTGGACCTGTTCGCGTTGCCGGTCTTTGAAGGCCCCCGTGATCGTGACGAGCCCCTTGGGGTATTTGTCTCGTGCGCGATGGCAAGCCGGGCACACCGTCGATCGCGCGTCGATGGGCGCGAATCCCCACGTCCATCGTCCCCGGCGGAACAGCGCGCCACACCCGCTGCAGACCGTCGGTTCCTTCAGCTTTCTTCGCTGCTTATAAGTATCGTGCTGATATTCCTGGACCGTTCGGTCTCGTCGTGCCCCCCTGCCTCCCGGTGTTTTGACTTTCGATGCCATGCAGCTCGTCCTTTCTTCCTTTTTCATGCCGGTGACGATTGCGCTCGATCATGCCATTCCCGCACGGACTCCTCGGCCATATTCAGGTACATGAGCACGTCGTGGTCCTCGACCTGCGTGAAATCGCGATAGTGGCTGCCCACCGCCCAAAACGGCTCCGGCGTGGCGAGAACGACCAGTTCATCGACCAGCGGGCGCACCTGCGCGATCGTATCCTCCGGACCGACCGGAATCGCGGCCACGAGCCGTCGCGGATGGTACCGGCGAATCGCTTCCACCGACGCGATGAACGTCGCCCCAGTGGCAATGCCGTCGTCCGCAACCAAGACCGTACGATCCTTCAGCGGAGCGAGCTGCCGTCCTTGTCGATAGAGCTGCTGGCGACGAGTGATCTCATGCCGCTGAACGTCGACGAGTTCCTCGATGTCCTTGCGAGTCAGACCGAACGCCGACAAGACATCCGGCTGGAGAAAGACATTACCCCCTTCACTGACCGCTCCCAAGGCATACTCGGGATTATCCGGCGCCCCGATCTTGCGGGTGATGAACACGTCCAGGGGCAGATGCAGCGCGAGGCTCAGCTGATACCCGACTGCGACACCGCCTCTAGGCAAGGCCAAGATCAAGCCCCCCTGCACGCCGCGGTACCGTTGCAGTCTCTCACCGAGCCTCCGGCCTGCGTCTTCTCTGTTCTGAAACACCATAGCCTTTCAAAGAATTTCTTCTACTCGACCTTAATCCTGAACCTTGACCCTTCTTCTACACGAGTCCGCTCGTGACGCCGACTCCGATTAAGAACAGCGCCGCGACGACCAACATCGCGATAAGCCACCAAAGGTGTCGATGTGGTGCCGTCTCTCCATTATCCCAGTGAATGTCCCACGGGACTTCAAGGTAGTGTGGGTGACGCAACATGGCGCCCTCCTTCCCAACCTCAGCCTCAACCTTGACCTTCGGCTCAGGCGATCTTGACCTCGATGGCCTTCGGCTTAGCCTTCTCAGACTTCGGTAGATGCACCTTCAGCACGCCGTCCTTGTATTCGGCGTTGACTTTGGCCCCGTCGGCGTCCTCGGGCAACGTGAAGCTCCGCACGAAGCTGCCGTACGCTCGCTCCACGCGGTGGTATTTCTTGCCCTTTTCTTCCTTCTCGTATTTCCGCTCGCCGCTGATCGAGAGGACGTCGTCGTGGACGTTGATCTTGATGTCTTCCTTCTTCATCTCGGGAATCTCGGCCTTGACGACGTATTCCTTGTCGTCTTCGGTAATGTCCACAAGCGGCGACCACTCGGCGACCGTGATGGCTTCTTTCTTCTCGCCGTTGGGACCGGCTGACGGGCGCCCGAAAATGGTCGAGAGGCGCTTTTCCATATCCTCAAGCTCCTTCCATGGACTCCAGCGAGCAAACGGTTCCCATCTTGTCAACGAACTCATGATCTTTCCCTCCTCTTGATATCTGAGTTAGAATCCGCCGCCCTCGCGGGCGTTCCTCGGCACTCCGGATCGGGCGTCCTTCAACCGGTCCAAATGCTTCGACACTCTATCTTCCTCGAGCCCGAGCCATGCGCAGGCGACATTCAGCGAATTGAACACAATGACGGTCACTCCGTAGCGCTTCATCTGTCGTTCATAGGCCTGCGCAAGTCTATAACTTGCTTCGTTGACGAGGAGCGCGCATTTTCCGAGCCTGAGGCGTCCGATGTAGCCGGCGTACAGCTCATCAACGATGTCCTGCACTTCTTCGGGCGAGAGGCCGAACCGAGCCTCTCTCGCATCAACCAAGACCGAGGCGCCGAGCTTGACTCGCCCGTCTTCCAGATGAACCCGCTCATGTGCGACCACATCGTCACGCCTGACCCGCCCGTTCCAGTATTCCAGAACTGCGTTCCCGTCGGCGAGGACATCGTAGAGGGCCTGTGATGCTTCGGTTTCCGTCACATCGCCTCGAGTAATGTCCGATGCCATGTCAGTTCGCCGCATCCCGCACAATGTCCTCGACGCGACAGCCCCAGAGGCTCATTACGATATCCGCGCTGCTGTCTCTTGAATCGAGCTCGGGAGCCACAGAACCCGTTATCATTGTCGGCCTTGCGAGGCTGGTCTGCATCGACAATGCCACGGACAGGAATCGGCGGCTTCTCACCGATGACATCCCAAGATTCAAAGAGTTCGATCCGGCGGCGGATCCTGGGAGCGATAGATCTTTCCCGAGACTGTTGCGTAACAGGACACCGCCTTCCGTGCCGCTGTGGAGTCTTTCGACAATGGAAATCCCGATGTCGGCGTTGGCATTCGAGGGGTAGCTTAACCCCGATCCGAAAATAATTTCCGCCCCGATCGCCTGTTCCGCGAGTCCTGTCGTGACGAACAGCCCCACCGTGCCGGAACCACGGGGGCGCCCCGTTGATCTCCCCTGCTCGCGCGATGCGCACGCAAGCTTGATCCTATGTTCACACTTCGGGCGGTGCTCATCGCATGCGCGCACTCGGAGATCAATCGGGGCACCTCCGAGAGGGGGCCGAGGACAAAAGCCGTGGCGCCCCGTTCGCTGCGCCACCCGCTGAGATTTCTCCTCAGCGTGACGAAATGATTTTCGGGGCACTTCCGGCTCTCGTGTGGGTTCCGACAGGATTGGCAGGGGGCTGGCGCTGGCGTGGCTGGAAGGAGCGGGGACCCACCGAGACTGGTCCGGGGAGGAAAGCTTGAACTGACCACGGCACCAGGCTCGCCCGCGAGCCCAGGAGTCTGTCCGAGTCATCCTTCGTCGCGAGGCGAAGGAGCTGCTGGGAGCTGCAAGGCCGCAGGCATGAAAAAACCGGAGGTGTATTCGCTGGAATACATTGAGGATTGTTCAGGGCCGAGAACGACGCAGATGGCCGCAGATCGTTCGCCGCAGTAGAACGGTCAATGTCGGACAGGCTCCTAGAAGAGCGGGTGCGGGGCGATGCCGAACTGTAGCCCTGGCTGAGCCTCGCCGCCGAGGTGGCCGACGATCCGCCAGCGGCCGTTTTCTTTCTTGAGGTAGTGCACTTCCTCGTACCAACTGTCGATCGGCATCCGCAATGTCGTCGTGTTCGACGTGCCCCAAATGACGCCGGTGCAGGTCATCTCCGCCGTCAACTTGCCTCCGGACGCGCCCACGGTGCGAATCACGGAAAAGGCATGGAAGCTCTCCAGTTCCTTGTACTGCTCGAAGAGCTTGCTCCAGATGTTTCTGATATCGGATTTCTTGAGACCATGGTAGACGTAGTCGTCCGAGTACAGGGCCATGATCCCTTCGAGATCGCGCGCGTGCATGGCGCGCTCCGCCTCTTCGAACGTCGTGAGCAAGTCCTTCAACGTTCCCTCGTCCACATCACGAATCGCGCCCGACGTGAGCTGTGTCTTGGCATCCGTATAGACCGAGGGAGCAACCCACAACCCTGCGGCGACGATCAGCGCAAAGCCGATCATGATGCACCGTCGTGTCATTGCAAAGAGCCTCCCCGGTTGAAATTGCGCGTGGTTCGAGCACGGGTTCTGCAAGGTAGAGACCAGGGGACGACGACCTGAACGCGCACATTTCTCTTGGAAACCATGGAGTCAGAGCGCCGGGCGATCGACGAGAGCAACGCGCCCTGTAGCAGAAATCATCAGTGCGAAAGGACCGCCGGTGGAGAATCGCGCCAGGGAGAGGACGCGTTACGGTGATCCGGGAAACATGAATCCTTTTCGTGAAGACCGGCTCAAAGAGACCACTCAATTCAATCGTTTTGCTCAGAGGAGGTGTATGTCCATGGTCAAGGTTTCAAAGTCGTCCGTCAAGCGAGAACAGGCACAGGCGGACTGCTGCCATCGCTGCGGCGGGCTCATGGTGCCGGAACGGGTTTTCGAGATCGGATCGTTCGACTGGCGCTGCATCAGTTGCGGCGAGCGGATCGATCCGGTCATTCTCGCCCATCGCCAGGGCCGCGGCGATCGTCCGAAAGATGCTGCCCGCAACGCGGCCGAGAAGCTGTTTGCCGGCCACGAGAAGTCTCGGTTGAACTAACCGGCATGTGCGTACTTCGTTGGTAGCATTCTGGTTCTCTGGTCCGCACGTTTTCTTTCTTGGGTAGAACCCGGGACATTGTCCGGTATCCAGCAGGGCTCTGGGCCTCTCCATCAGTTCAACTCTGTCGCTTCCTGGGAGCTTGATTTCCAACTATCGGTGGTTAACAAGAAGCTGAAGGAGGTGGCTTGAGCCTAGCGAGGTCGGCAGCCTCAAGTGTTTGACCCGTTCTTGCGCAGCCAGCGTGCAGAGGGCGCGGGCGCTGTTTCAGTAGCGGGGTTGGGTTCAAGGGACGCGCCGTCAATCGTCGGTGCCACTAGGCACGGCCGTTAATGTGAGCCTTGGCGAAGATCGAGGCGCGGGGCAGTCAGCCTCATGCGACTGAAGGATTGCCGGACCTGGTCTCGGCCGAATGACAGCCTCCGTGGTCCACGCAAGAGCGGGCCGTTTTTTTAGCCGCGCGCAGCCCGTTGTCTTCCTCTCTTCATTCTCTGCGAATCACGATCCGCAAAAGTGCCGAGTTCTGAGCGATCTGGAAACTCAGCACTGAGCACTCAGGACGCAGTACTTCGATCGGGAGACTCCCCAACAAATAGGTGCCAAGAATGCCAACACAGTTAGCCCCCGATCCGATAATAATTTCGTCACACTGAGGAGAAATCTCGGCGGGTGGCGCAGCGAACGGGGCGCCACGGCTTTTGTCCTCGGCCCCCTCTCGGAGGTGCCCCGATTGATCTCCGAGTGCGCGCATGCGATGAGCACCGCCCGAAGTGTGAACATAGGATCAAGCTTGCGTGCGCATCGCGCGAGCAGGGGAGATCAACGGGGCGCCCCCGTGGTTCCGGCACGGTGGGGCTGTTCGCCGCGCCAGGACCCGCAGCACGACTTCCCAAGGCCGAAATTATTCTGGGATAGAGGTCAGATGGGGCTTGCCTGTTGGTTGGAAGGAACCAAACAGCGGAGCGGAGGCGGGTCTAGAGAGCTTGGCTCGAATCGTGGAGGTCTTGGAGGGGCTTTAGGCTTCCCGCTTGAAACCGGCGGGCCTGCTCACCGCCCCAGCGCTCGACCTCGATTGCCTTGAGTGTTCCTCTCACCGAGGCCTCCGCTCAAGAATCAGGTAACGCCGCTTTTGGAAGAATCAATGTCGCTCAGCTAGAGACAAGCGGATTACGAGCGTTTCCCCTCCTTCTCCTCCTCCGCTACCGTCCGCTCCCGCAGGCGACGGACCAATTCCTGATACGAGTCGTCAACGATGATTTTCGCGAACTGGCTGCGATAGTTGCGGACCAGACCCACGCCGTCCACGATGATGTCGTACGCGAACCAGCGCCCAGACCTCTGGTGGAGACGATAGTCCATGCCGATTTCGACCTTTGTTGAACGGAGTCTTGTACGGACCTCGGCAAAGCCGTTCGCGATCCGCTCATCAAGATATGAGACCTGCTCCCCGCCGTACCCCTCGATCTTGGCCGCGTAGCGGTCCGAGAGGAACGCCTTGAACAGGTCGACGAACTCCCGCCGTTCGGATTCGGTCAGGGGCTTCCAGTGTTCCGCCAAGGCCCTCTTCGACATCTCCTCGTAATCGAAATTCCGCGCAATCACTTCTTCCAGCATGCGCCGGCGCGGAAGGAGCTTGGAGGGTTCCTTCAATTTCGGGTCTTCCAGAACGCGGAACACTTCCGTAAGCGTGGCCCGCACGACGGCCGTCGGTGAATCCGAAGGCAATTCCGGCGTCGCCAAGGTATGAGGAACCACCGCGGCCGTACTCGAGGCAAACAGGACCACGCCGACGGCATACCGCCGACTCATCGGGTGAATCTGCACGACCGATGACATCGGACGCTCACGCTCCGAGATGTCAGTCCAGGACGAACGTCAGCTTCAGGTCGACCCGGTAGCGGGTGATCTTGTTCTGGTCGATCACGACCGACTGTTCTTTGACCCACGCGCTTTTGATGTTGTGAATGGTCTTCGACGCCCTTGCGACACCGTCTTGGATGGCGTCTTCAAAACTCTTCGGCGACTCGCAACTGATCTCGATGATTTTGGCCACGGACATACGCCCCTCCTCTGGAAATCAATCGATGCTGGACTCCTCTCCTGCATGGGCCGTGCCGTTGGATGCTGCGAGGTTTCCAAGCGAGAAATCATTTCTGCGGGGCATTCTGCGGCAAGTAAGGACACCACGCTGGGGTGTTACGCGTCACTCACAAGTCACGTCACCTCGGCAAAGTCCCACCCGTCCTGAGTTTTCAGATGGAATCTCCGAGATCTTCGTGATGGCATCGTCGTTGCCTCTTTTCATGATCATGAAGATGCTGGGCGTTATTTGCGCATTGCTGCTGGTCACGGAGCTGGTCGTCGTTTCCCGCTGTCATCGTCACCCTATGCCGTCCGCCGCCGAGGGGTCGTATCAATTCATTGTTTCATCGTGAGGTGGCCTGTGGGAGTTGAAACCAAACATCAGGAGACCAAGAAGATCACCCTGAGCGTCATCAAGGCGGATATCGGCGGTTGGGTCGGGCATTCGGCGATTCACCCGGCGCTGATTGATCGAGCCAATGAATGCCTGTCGGCCGCGAAGAGCAACGGATTGCTGGTGGACCACCATGTATCGGCTTGCGGGGACGACGTGCAGCTCATCATGACGCACCGGAAGGGAATCGACCATCGCGACATTCACCGCCTGGCGTGGGAGACGTTCGAATCCGGAACGCAGGTCGCGAAGGAACTCCACCTGTACGGGGCCGGGCAAGATTTATTGTCCGACGCCTTCAGCGGGAACGTCAGGGGGCTGGGACCGGGCTTGGCCGAAATGGAATTTGTCGAACGCAAGGCCGAGCCGGTACTGATCTTCATGGCCGACAAGACGTCGGCAGGGGCCTGGAACTTACCCCTCTACAAGATGTTCGCCGATCCGTTCACGACCGCAGGGTTGGTAATCGCCCCTTCCATGCATCAAGGTTTCCGCTTCGAGGTCCACGATATCCGCGAGCATAAGAGGATCGCGTTCGATTGTCCGGAGGAACTGTACGACATGCTGATGTTCATCGGTTCACCGGGAAGATTCACCATCAAACAGGTTTTCTCCCGCGCCGACGGGACGATCGCCGCCGTCACGTCGACCGAGCGACTGTCGCTCATTGCAGGAAAGTACGTCGGCAAGGACGATCCGGTCATGGTCGTGAGGGCGCAACAGAATTTTCCTGCGGTAGGCGAGGTGATGGAGCCGTTTCGGTATCCCTGGATCATCGAAGGGTGGATGCGGGGCTCCCATTACGGCCCGCTGATGCCGGTGTCCGTGAAACAGGCCACTCCCACCCGTTTCGACGGACCGCCCCGCGTCGCCTGTCTGGGGTTCCAGCTAGCCGACGGCCGCCTGATCGGCCCCCGCGACATGTTCGACGACCCCTCGTATGACGAAGCCAGACGGGACGCGAATCGGATCGCGGACGCGCTCCGCTTGCACGGTCCTTTCGAGCCGCACCGGCTGCCGCTCAGCGACATGGAATATACGACTATGCCGGACCTGATGAAGAAATTGGAAACCCGATGGGCTGCATTCTAGCGGCGAGCTCTTGCTGCGGTCGAAGAAACAAGCGGGCGGGCCTCGGCTTCGCGGCCTTGATCATGGGCGTCTGGGTGGCAGCCGGCTTGTCTTGGCCCGCTCCAGTGATCGCGGCGGTCGAAATTGCGCCGGACACAGTCGGCGAACGCGATCGCATCGTCATGCAGGAACTCGTGGCGGCCTTCGATCGAGCCGAGGTCGCGGTGCAACAAGCCGACACCGACGCTTTGATGGGGTTCTACGCGAAAGGCTACAATTATCACGGCTTGAAACGGGCGGATGTGCGACGGGTGTGGAACGAAGTGTTCACACATTACGGACAAGTAAGCTCTAAGCACGTCTTCACCGAACTCAAAGTGAAGAAAGCAGGAAAAGTTCGAAAAGCCTCCGTGAGCTGCACGGGCGGCCTCTATGGAATCGAGAAGGCGACGGGAAAACCCGTCACCATCGACAGTTGGGTGAATGAAGTGCATTTTCTCATCACAGAGCAGGGCGAATGGAAATTTCTTGGGAACGCCGGCGGCCCGTCCCCGCCGGCACCGCCGGCGAGCGCGCCTCACCATCCGCTGTTCTAGAAGCGTGAAGCGCATCTCGTGAAGCGTGAAGCGCAAGGAACTGACGGGCGAACAAACGACTTTTCAGCCTGGCTCCTTGTCAGCGGCGAATGCGCGTAGGAGAAATCGAGACACAAGATGCCGAAGCGCGTCGTCATCATTCAGGGCCACCCGGACGGGGAAGCGCGTCATTTCGGCCATGCCCTGGCGGATGAATACGCCAAGGGGTGCGAAGACGGCGGCCACCAAGTGAAACGGATCGAGGTGGCCCGACTCGACTTTTCATTTCTGCGGACGAAGGAAGAGTTCGAGAAAGGCGCAGCGCCTGGTTCCATCAAGCTTGCCCAGGAAGCCATCACCTGGGCGAACCATCTGGTGATCATCTATCCGCTCTGGCTGGGGTCCATGCCGGCCTTGCTCAAAGCGTTTTTCGAACAGGCCTTTCGCCCCGGCTTTGCGTTCGAATATCAAGAGTCCGGCGGCATGCCGAAGAAGCTGCTCGCCGGCAAGTCCGCCCGCGTCGTCGTCACCATGGGGATGCCGGCCTTCATCTACCGCTGGATCTTCTTCTCGCACAGTCTCAGAAGCCTCAAGCGGAATATTCTCGAGTTTTGCGGTATCGCCCCGGTCAAGTCCACGATCATTGGGTCGATCGAAGGGATGACCGAGAAGCAGCGGATGGGGTGGCTGGATGAGATGAGGGGCCTGGGGGAGAGAGGGAGGTGAGAGGTAGAGAAGAATGCGGCAAACACATATCCTACGAATGCTCGTCGGCGGTGATCACCGGTCGATCGGAAAGGCGAACAAGATGGTGGCAGAGGTGTTGGCTAGGCCGAAGCTCTTCGGGTCGTTGATTGCCGGACTCTCCGCAGATGATCCGATCGTCCGGGCGCGTACCGCCGATGCCGTCGAAAAGATCTCGGCACAGCGCCCGAATTGCTTGCGCCCCTACAAATCACGGCTTCTCGGCGACCTCGCGCAATGCAGGCAGAAAGAGGTTCGTTGGCATCTCGCGCAGATGCTGCCTCGCATCCGCTGGAATGGAGAGGAGCAGCGGCAGGTATATCGTATTCTGGTCGGCTATCTTCGGGACTCCAGCAGCATCGTAAAGACGTTCGCCATGCAGGCCCTGGCAGACCTGGCGATCCGCAGTCCCGCGCTTCGTCCGGCGGTCCTGCGGACAATACGAGCCCTCACGACCCGTGGCACTCCCGCGATGCGCGCCCGCGGCCGAAGACTGTTGCCGCTCCTCACGAACGCTAGTACTCGATCTTCGACGGTTCCCGGTGGAACTCCGCAACTTTCGGGTGCACGAGGTCGGCGAAATCCTTATAGCGCATCTTGATCGCCCCGACGTGGCTGCCGGCATCGAAAACGATCTCTTCGTCCTTCGTCAGAGTCTCGTCCACATACACCGGTGTGCCGTACAGATTGCCGAAGGGCGGCATCGAGCCGATCTCGCAGTCGGGAAACAGCGTCGCCAACTCGTCTTCCGTCGCCAACCGCACGTGCGGATATTCGAGCACCTCGATCAGGCGCCGGAAATCCACCTTCCAATTGGCGGGCAGGACGGCCATGACATAGCGCCCGTCGGCTTTCACGACGACCACCTTGGCAAAGGTGTCGCTGGGCACATGAAGGCTGTTGGCCGCCTCCCGCGCCGTATAGGCCAGCGAGTGGGGGATGACCTGATAGGGGATTTTGTGACCGTCAAGGTAGCTCTGGAGGCGTTTGAGAACGATCATGAGGCCCTCCGTCGTTGACCGGAAGTTTTGGACGGCGTATCTGAATCGTATGCTCGCAAAGGCAATGCCGCGACAGCGTAGGCCTGCTTTCGATGGAAAGGCCCCCTTTCCGCGAGATTCGCGCCGGATTCCTGTTGCCATCCGGCCTAAGAAATTCTCGCTCAGAGGCAGAATGCAACAGCGCAGGCCTATAGACTGTCGTGAATCGCTACGGATCTGCGGCTACACGAGATGTTCTCGGCCATGCGGAGCCGTCAGATCCTGCTCCGGGCCGACCGGGACGATACGGGTGGGATTGATGTCGTCGTGCGTCACGTAATAATGCCGTTTGATGTGGTCGAAGTCGACGGTCTTCGCGATTCCGTCCGTTTGGTAGAGGTCTTTCAGATACCCGAACAGGTTGGGATAGTCGGCGATTCGCCTGAGATTGCATTTGAAATGACCGTGATAGACGGCGTCGAAGCGGATCAGCGTGACGAACAGGCGCCAGTCCGTTTCGACGAATCGGGCGCCGAACAAGTAGCGCCGGGTGGACAACCGCCTCTCCAATTGATCGAGAGCGTCGAAGAGCCGGCGCACCGCCCGTTCATACACCGGCTGGGATGTGGCGAAGCCGGCGCGGTAGACCCCGTCGTTCACATTCTCATAGAGGAAACCGTTCAGGTCGTCGATCTCTTTGCGCAGTTCGGACGGATAGAGGTCGAGGCGGCTTTCCGTGAACTCATTGAACTCGCTGTTGAAGATGCGCATCAGATCGTCGTCGGAATTCGTCACGATGCGCCTGGTCTTCTTGTCCCAAAGGACCGGCACCGTGACCCGCCCGCGATACTGCTGATCGGTGGCTGTGTAGGCTTCGCTCAAGTACCGGAATCCATTGATCGGATCAAGCGAGTGGCCCGGCCCGTCTCGAAAAGCCCAGCCCCGCTCGTCTCGAATCGGGTCGACTACGGTCATACCGACGACGTCCTCAAGTTGTTTGAGCTTGCGCACAATGATGGTCCTATGCGCCCAGGGACAAGCCCAGGAGACGTACAGATGGTAGCGCCCTGACTCGGGGGGAAAGCCCGAAGCGCCGTCTGCTGTGATCCACATCCGAAACGCATCGGCCTGCCGCCTGAATTCACCCGCAGCCGATTGCTCATCCGGGAACTGCGCCTGGATCATGGTGCTCTACCTCCGGCAATAGTATCTCACAGTTGAGAGGAGCCGTCTTTCGGGATATTGCCCGTACTGTTGCTTTTCTCCACGACGCGCAATTGCGGGTCGGGGCAAAACGCAACCACAGCTTCGGCTTTTCCCATGAATGACGGGGTATTGTGAGGCATGACCCGTGCTGCCGGTCAGTGAACAGGAGGGGTCTGCCTCATGGCTGGGCCTAGGGAACCCGAAAGAACGTCTTCACACGAGGGCCGACGGCTGCTCGCGAGCTGGGTCATGCCGGCGGTTCTTGGTTGCATCCTGGCCGGTGGGACTCTTGCCTGCGGCAATCAACCTAGCGAGGGACCGGCGAGCAGGTCGGACCTAACGCCTTTGCAATCCGGCCTCTTGCGTTTGACGCCGGAAGAGGCGTCGCGGGTCGCGCTCGAGGTGGTTCCGGCCGCGCGAGGGCAGTTTCTTGCCCACCGCGAATTTCCCGCAACCGTGCAGCCCAATGAAAACGAACTCGCCGAGGTCACGACGCTGATCCGTGGACGGGTAGTCAAGGTACACGTGGATGTGGGGACGGACGTCAAGAAGGGCACGCTGCTGGCGATGCTGCACAGCACGGACCTTGGGGTTGCGGAAGGCGCGTACCTGAAAGCGGCCGCCAAGCTTCACGAGGCCGAATTGGCCTACGAGCGGGCGAAGGATCTGCACGAGCATAAAGCCGTGAGCCTCGCCGAGTTGCAGCGGCGCGAGGCGGAGATGAAGACGGCGCGCGCGGAAGCCCGCGAATCGCAGAACCGTCTGGAGTTGCTCGGCGTGCCGCCATCCGAAATCGACCGGCTGAACCGAGAGCACACGATCAAGGCCGACGTGCCGTTGCGCGCGCCGTTCGACGGCCGCGTCATCATGAGGAACATCACGCGCGGGGAAGTGGTCGAAACGCAGCAGAAGTTGTTCACCGTGGCGGACCTTTCGGACGTCTGGGTAGTGGGTAATGTGCCGGAAAAAGACGTGCACTTCGTCCGCAAAGACCAGAAAGTCGACGTGATCGCATCCGCCTATCCCCACGCCATCTTTACCGGCACGATCACCTACGTCGGCGACGTGCTGGATCCCGCCACCCGGACGATGCGCCTGCGCGTGACCGTGCCCAATGGTGATCGCCTGCTGAAACCGGAGATGTTCGCCACCGTCAAGGTTTACGCGGAGCCGAGCCCCGACGCGCTGACCGTCCCGCTCGCCGCCGTACAGAACGGCGCTGCCGGCAAGATCCTGTTCATAAGACGGGCGCCGCTCGATTTCGAGATCAGACCGGTGACGCTGGGGAAAGAGCAAGGCGAAGTGGTGACGGTGTTGAGCGGCATAAATGAAGGCGAGGAGGTCGTGACGAAGGGGGCCTTCATTCTGAAATCCGAGATGGAACGGCACAAGATCGAGCCGGCGCCATGATCGCGACCCTCCTGGAATTTTCCCTGCGCCAACGGATCCTGGTTTTGGGCCTCGCCTGTCTGCTGTCCGTGCTCGGCATCTGGTCGTTCCAATCCATCCCCATCGACGCCTATCCGGACGTCACCAACATCCAAGTTCAGGTGCTCACGGAAGCGCCGGGCCTCTCGCCGGTCGAAGTCGAACGGTTCATCACCTATCCCCTGGAACTCCAGATGACCGGTTTGCCCGGGCTGACGGAGATTCGGTCCCTCTCGAAGTTCGCCCTTTCGCAGATCACGGTGGTGTTCAACGACGACGTGGACATCTATTTCGCCCGCCAACTGGTGTTCGAACGGATGAGCGCGGTCAAGGAGCGGCTGCCGGAAGGGCTCGAGCCGGTCATGGCACCGGTCAGCACCGGACTGGGGGAGGTCTACCAGTATTATCTGGAGGGTCCGGCCGCCGGGCAAACGACCGTGGAGGAGTTGACGGAACAACGGACGGTGCAGGATTGGGTGTTGCGTCCCCTGCTCAAGGGTGTGCCCGGCGTGATCGACGTGAACGGCATGGGCGGCTTCGTGAAGCAGTATCAAGTGCTCGTCGATCCGGCCAAGCTCCGCAAGTTCGATCTGACGTTGCACGAGGTCTATGACGCCGTAGCGAAGAACAACGCCAATGCCGGCGGCAACGTGTTGGAGCGGCATGCCGAACGGTCGATCGTTCGCGGCCTCGGACTGGTCAAGACCGTGGCGGACGTGGAGTCCGTCATCGTAAAGGAGTCGGGCGGGACGCCGGTCTTCGTCCGCGACGTCGCCGACGTGCGCATCGGCCACGCAGTCCGCCACGGCGCGGTGGTCCTCAACGGAGAGCGGGAAGTGGTGGCGGGCACGGTGCTGATGCTTCGAGGCGGCAACGCGCGAGAAGTCGTGCGGGCCGTGAAGGCCAAGGTGGAAGCCCTGCATCAGGACCATGTGCTCCCGGCCGGAACGAAACTGATCCCCTTCTACGATCGTATCGAACTCGTGAACGCGGCGATTCAGACGGTGCGCGACGCGCTGATCGAAGGCATTGTCCTGGTCGTCCTGGTTTTTTTCCTCTTTTTAGGCCACGTGCGCAGCGCCGTCGTCGTGACGGTCACGCTGATCGTGACGCCGCTGGTGACGTTCATCATCATGGAACGGTTCGGACTCTCGGCGAATCTGATGACGCTCGGCGGCCTGGCCATCGCGATCGGCGAGATCGCGGACGGCTCGCTGGTCGTCGTCGAAAACGTCTACCGCCATCTCGCCCAACACAATGGGATGGGAAGTGCCGGTAGGCTCGATGTGATTCTCCGCGCCACGAAGGAGGTCGGCCGTCCGATCTTGTTCGGCATTCTGATCATCAGCGTCGTCTTCCTTCCGCTCATGACGCTGCACGGCATGGAAGGCAAGATGTTTGCGCCGTTGGCCTACACGCTGGTCATCGCGCTCTTGGCCTCCGTGGTCGTCACGCTGACGCTCTCGCCCGTGCTCGCGTCGCTGTTCCTGCGCGGAGACCATCCGGAAGAAACACGTCTGACGCGCTGGATGAAGCGCCGCTACGGCCCGGCGCTCCGATGGACGCTCCGGCATCGGAGCGTCGTCCTGATCGGTTCGATCGCCGTCGTCCTGGCCAGCTTGATCCTGGTGCCGTTGATCGGACGGGAATTCCTCCCGCTGCTTGAGGAAGGAGCCCTCACGCCGCAAATCGTCCGGCTGCCCAGCGTCTCCCTTGCCGAATCCATCGAGATGGAGAAGCTGACCCATCGGGCAATGCTGGAATTTCCCGAAGTGCGGATGGCGGTCAGCAAGATCGGGCGACCCGACATCGCGTTCGGCCCGGAGGAGCCCAACGAGAGCGATCCGATCGTCTCGCTCTCCGAGCGGAGCAGTTGGACGACGGCCGGGACGCAATCGGGGTTGACCGATGCGATCCGCCGGAAGCTGGCGGAGATCCCCGGTATCTCCGTGCTGATGAGTCAGCCGATTCAAGAACGCGTGGACGAATTGATTTCGGGCATCAGAACGCAATGCGCGATCAAGCTCTTCGGGGACGATCTGGACGTGTTGCATCAGAAGGCCGAAGAGATCGCCGGGCTGATGCACCGTATCGACGGAGTGAAAGACGTCAAGGTCGAGCAGATCGCCGGCCAGCCCTATCTCACCGTGGACATCGATCGCCGGAAGATCGCCCGCTACGGCATCAACGTGGCCGACGTGCAGGACATCATCACCACCGCGATCGGCGGCAAGCCGGCGACTCAGGTCTATGAAGGCGAGCGCCGCTTCCAATTGATCCTTCGATTTCCGGAGTCGCACCGCAACAGCATCCCGACGATCGGAGACATCCGTGTCACGTCGGCCTCCGGCGCGCTGATTCCGATGAGCGAACTGGCCGCGATCGAAATGCGCGAGGGGCCGCTCCGGATCAGCCGTGAACAGGTAAAGCGGCGCATCTATATCGGCTTCAACGTCGTCGGGCGCGATATCGGCGGCGTGGTCGACGAAGGACGGAAGCGACTGGCGGCGCACGTGCACCTGCCGGACGGCTACACCGTCACGTGGGGCGGGGCCTTCGAGAACATGGAGCGGGCGAACGCGCGGCTCATGATCGTCGTCCCGATCACGCTGGGTCTCGTGTTCTTTCTGTTGTTCTGGGCCTTTCATTCGCTGCGCTATGCGACGCTGATCATCCTGAACCTCCCGTTCGCATTGATCGGCGGATTCGTCTCCCTTTGGCTCAGCGGACAATATCTCAGCGTACCGGCCTCGATCGGCTTCATCGAATTATTCGGACTCGCGGTCGGAAACGGCATCGTGTTGGTCTCCTACATCAACCAGTTGCGCCACGAAGGCCGGCCGACGGATGAGGCGATCGTGACCGGATGCAGCTTGCGGCTCCGTCCGGTGGTCATGACCATGATGACCACGCTGGTGGGCCTCCTGCCGCTGGCGCTCGCGCAAGGCATCGGCGCGGAAGTGCAGCGGCCGCTCGCCACCGTGGTCATCGGCGGCCTGTTCACCTCCACCGCGCTCACCTTGGTCGTGCTGCCGGCTCTGTACGGACTATTCGCCGAACGCGAGAACGGGAAAGAACATGCGCCCGAATGGGTGTGAGGGGAGCGCAGGTGAGGGGGCGATGATTGATCCTGTATTATGGGGATCCGCAAGACGGCGAAGGTAGGAACGAAACCGTGACCACGCATCGGGTGGAACCGCATCTGTTCATCATCATCGGGGCGACCGGAGATCTCACGCGCCGCAAGTTGTTGCCCGCTCTCTATCATTTGCGGGACCAAGGCGTGCTGGACACACGCAACACGCTCATCGTGGGGGCGGCAATTCCGGAGATGGGGGAGGAGGGCTTCCGG
>JBBILH010000015.1:0-7683 GCA_037445005.1 Nitrospira sp. | reverse complement strand
GGAGGGAAGTCCGAAGGACTTCGAGGCCCTGGCAACCTACATCCGGCGCTTGGAGCGCGCGCACGGGATGCCGGAGAATCGCGTGTTCTACCTGGCATTGCCTCCGGATACCATGCCGGCGACGATGGAGCGACTGGACGAGGCGGGGTTGCTGAAGAGCCACGGATGGGTCCGCGTCGTGTTCGAAAAACCCTTCGGTCATGATTTTCCCTCGGCGCGCCACCTGAACACGACGCTGCATCGGTACATCGACGAGTCGCAGATCTACCGCATCGATCATTATCTCGGCAAAGAAACCGTCCAGAATCTGCTCGCGTTCCGCTTCGCCAACCCGATCTTCGAATCCCTCTGGAACCGAGACAGCATCGAGAACATTCAAATCACCGTGGCCGAAGATCTCGGAGTCGAGCATCGCGCGGCCTACTACCAGAAGGCCGGCGCGCTCCGCGATATGGTCCAGAACCATCTGACGCAACTCATGACCGTCGTCGCGATGGAGGTGCCCGTATCCTTCGAAGCCGGCGCGATTCAGGCGGAAAAACTGAAAGTGCTCCACTCCATCGCGCCGATCCGGCATGAAGACGCGGTGTTCGGCCAATACACGTCTTGGCGGGTCGCAGACCTGACGATTCCGGGATATCGCGAGGAGCACGGGGTCCCGGCGGACTCAACGACGGAAACCTA
This sequence comes from Nitrospira sp., assembly GCA_037445005.1. GTDB lineage: Bacteria > Nitrospirota > Nitrospiria > Nitrospirales > Nitrospiraceae > Nitrospira_C. The sequence continues at coordinate 6,999 of JBBILH010000015.1, read as the reverse complement.
CGTCGCTCTCAAGGCGGAGATCCACAACTGGCGCTGGAAGGGCGTTCCGTTCTATCTCCGAACCGGCAAACGGTTTCCTCGGAAGCTGACGCAGGTCGCCGTGATCTTTCGCGAGGCTCCCACGCAGGTCTTCCGCTCGCTCGCGCCCGGCAGCCTGTCCTCAAACAAGCTGCTGATCACCTTGCAGCCCAGTGAAGGATTCTCGCTCTGCTTTTCGGTCAAGAGCCCCGGCCGGCCGTTTCATCTCAGCGATCACGCCCTGCAATTCGACTATGGTAAAGCCTTCGGCTCTCTTCCCGACGCCTACGAAACCCTCCTGCGCGACGTCATGATCGGCGATCAGACGCTTTTTGTCAGCGCGGAATTCACGGAGACTGCCTGGCGGCTGTATGACCCGCTGCTGGCGGGCGACCGGCGCGTGCATTTCTACACCGCCGGCACATGGGGTCCGCGCGAGGCGGACGCCCTCGTTGAGCAACACGGGCATAGCTGGCAATTGAGCTGGTAGAGGGGAAGGTTTTACGCATGATCGCCTCCTGGTCCGTCTTTCTCATCTGCGCCGCGGCCATCGTCGTGGCCGGGACGAAACTCTCGCACTACGGAGATCAGATTGCCGACATTGCGTAAATAAACATGACGGCTTTGCTGAACACCCGAGGGAGGTTCCCGTGCGCATCATCTTCGACGGCTTGCCACGGTGGCTATGAAGGATCGTTCGCTGTGCTTTAAACAGCCTCCTAATGGTCGATCAACCAGTTGATCGAGAAAAGAAGAAGCTGTTGATCCCCGGTCATACCGATCACGCTGGGCAAGATTTCCCCTCGTTTGAAGAACCCGCCGTCGATTCCCGATGATTCATCGTATCGGTACTCCAATTCGTAGCAACGCCGTCTGCCACGGATGGGCCCATTTGTACTCCACCGTAGTCGTCAGGGCTTTCAACAATTTCTCCGATCCGGTGATTCGCCCGTTCGGGTCTCAATTGTCTTCCGGGCGAAGCAAGACGCTCGAGGAGCCCTAGACATTCCATCGCCCATAAAAAGCGCCTCCGGTCCAGAATGTGCGTGGATGGCCGGACTGTTCGGCCGCGTTCTCTGTGCCGATGCCGTAGGATGCCGCCAAGATGAGCGGGTCGCCTTTCCATTCGACGATGCTGTCCCAGAAGAAGCGCGAAAACCTCGGATCCGTGTCCGACTGGTCAGGCCCATAATAGAGCCTCTCCGTGACCGTGATCCGGCGGGTCGGTTTCCATGCGATCTGGATTCCATAACTGGGTCGATCGTTCACGTGCGACAGATAGCTCTAGCCGTTGATTACGTAAAGCCCCGCGCGCAACGCGTCGTTGACCGGATAGGTCGCGCCGAGCCCGAACATGAAGTACGGCGCGTGGTCCGCCAGATACGACCTGGCGTAGTTGAGATTGTTCTTAGCAGAGAACGAACGGCACCCGATGAAGCTGTTGAACGGTTCTGCCGTGAGAGCGAGGCCGCTTCCGACCGGCGCGAGGCAGGAGATGTTCGCCTGCGAAAAATGACGCAGCGAGTCGGCCCCGTCGACCTGCCTGTCGCGTCCTGGACATCTTCCCGGAACCAACGCGTTGGTGTTCTAGCCGCCCTGGATGCCCAGCTCCATGCCCGAACGGGATTGCACCGTCGCATCCTTTCTCACATAGCCCATCGCCGGGTTCGGCGCCAGCTCATTGACGCGCCTGGTTGTGCTTTTGCTGCGCCACTGGTGGTTCTCCGGGAAATTGAAGTCCAACGCGTAGGCGAGGTCGAGCATCGCGCCGTAGCCCCGGTCTGACGCAGAGAACTCCTCGTCGCTCGCCTCTCCCGCGCAGAACAAGAGGGCGGCGAGGATTCGGACGGGGAAAATCATGAACCGCTGTCGCCTTTCACGGAAGGGGGAGGGTCCGAATGAGGAGAGTGTGGACCAAGGGGCCAAATGCGAAGGCCGGGGGCATGATAACCCTTCGGCAAGTACTCGTCCGGAATCGCCGTCTTGTTGCCGTCGCGGATCTGAGTGTAGTGCGGCGACATGATTTCGACACCGGCTTCGTTGAACGTATCCTGAATATGTTCGTGAAGCTCCGCATAGATCGTCGCCATCAGGTTAGGCTGGTCGGTATACGCGTTGATTTCGTAGGTCACGTAAAAATCGTTCAGGCCGGTTTGGAGGACGAACGGCTCCGGTTGTTGCAGAATATGAGTCGTCGACCGCGCCGCCGCGATCAGGAGTTCGTGCACCTTTCGCCACGGCGCATCATATCCAATGGTCACACTGCTGTGGAGGATCAAGGGTGGCGGGTTGGCCGCTGCCGAGCTGAAGTTGATGATGTGTGCGCCGAGGACTAGAGCGTTGGGAATAGTGATGTCCACATTCTTGATGGTTCGCACACGGGTGACCAACAGCGTCTTCTCGGTGACGTCGCCGAAGGTATCGGCGATCTTCACGCGGTCTCCGACCCTAAAGGGACGCATGTAGGTCAACACGATGCCGGCGATGACGTTCCCGATCGCGGCGGCCGATCCGAACGAAATGAGCAGGCCAAGAAAGACGGAGATGCCCCGAAAACCTTCGGATTGAGAGCCGGGAATATAGGGAAAGCAGGCGATGGCTGCGAAGACGATCACCAGGAATCGGACAATCTTATACGTAGGCTCGGCCCAGTCGCGATGGAATCCCGAAAACGTGATCGCCCCACGACCGATTCCGGCAAAGAAGAGGGCGATCACCTTGAGAATGTAGCGGGTCACGATGATAATGACGCCGATGGAAACGACATTGGGAACGTATGTCGCGAAAGCCTGGCCGATCGTCTGTAATGTCGAGAGCACGGCCCCGAGCAGTACCGCGGAGATTCCCTTGGTCCAAGGGAAGATGCCCAAGACGGTTGTGAGATAGGTATAGAGCAGGATCAAAACGGCGACGACGCGGACGGTCTTAGCCAATCCCGTCAGCGCGGCCGCAATCTGATCAGCCGACAAGAGTTCGACTCGCTGAATCTTGATCGGACGAATGAATGTTCCGCGCCAAGAATCGATCTTGGCGTAGAGCTTGGGAAACACTTTGTGAAAGGCGATCAGCAGGCCGATCAAGATGGCGGTATCCACGAGGAAGAAGCTGCCGTCGACGAGCCATGCTCTCAATGAGGTCTCCTCACGCGTACGAGTCACCGCGGATTGAATTTTCCTGGCATACTCTTTCGCGAGGTCCTGCCGAGATTTGCCGGTAGGTTGGGCGTCGCGGTCCGTCACCGTCATCACGACCGTGTCTCCATGAACCAACTCGCTCGTCAGTTCTTGGTCGGAGGCGGTCACGATGAATGTGCTTGCCATCGGGTCATTCCCCAATCTCTTCAGGCGCTCCGTCAGCGCTTCCGCCCGCTCTTGAGGTGTAAACGGCCCGATCGTGTCGTAGAGGTAAAAGAGCGTTTCCTGCCCGTAGATGACCGGGGCACCGATGGGTTGTGGCGGCGGCGATGGGCTGGACTTAGTTTCGGCTGTCGCCTTCTGCGCTTCCGCCGTCGGTGCCTCTCCTATAAGCAACAACAGCGATAGCATGAGAAGCTGAGGGAGAATCATGCAAAGCCCATTTTCCTATGTCTACGGTGACCCTTCCTTGCTCACCAATGGAAACAGACGGATTCAATGATGAAATCTTATCTGAACCATCTACGGAGAAGCCAGAGCTGAACGGGAAACCTTCTCGGCCTGAAAGGGTTCTGCGCATCCATCAGGCTCGTAGGCCATCATTACGCGATCTCGGACCGTTCCGCCTATCCGACAATTCCATGTGGGGAGGTTTTCCTCAGTGCCTATCGCTCGAATGCCCCTGAATTCCTCAACTCACGCCGGGTCATAGTGGAGGCCTGCCTCGTCTACGTTCCTTAGGCTAGCTACAGGAGAACTTCTAGCACATACCTCATTGATGGTATCCGGCCTGCATGCTCCGTTGTCGTTCACCCCTAGTGGACCGGAAGCCTGCCGGCCATCGGGCGGCCATTCCGCATACAAATCTTATCGGTGGCGCCGAAAGGAGACGTTGCAAATGAGTACTCGACGCGGTAAACGATACACGACTTCCTACAAAGAAAGGCCGCACCCGAAGCAAGACCCATACGCGATGCTGAAGGCCCCAAAAGGGCCGGCGATGTGCAGGAAGTGCGGAGCGATCTATGCGGACAAGCGCTGGCGGTTCGATGAGACCGTAGCCAGAACACTGGCCCGATCCCCGCGCCCCCAGAAGCTCGTCTGCCCCGCTTGTCAGAAAATCAAGGACGACTATCCCGAAGGCATCGTCACCTTGATATGGTCGGAACTCCCAGACCATGAAGAAAAGATCAGGGGGTTGATCGCCAATGTGGAGGCCCGTGCCGTATCGGTCAATCCGCTCGATCGAGTCATGAAGTTCGTGAGGCGCAAGAACGGGAAGTACAGACCACAAACGACCGACTCGCGCAGCGCATCGGGCGAGCGCTTATACGGGCATATAAGGGGAAGTCTGTTTACAAATGGGCGCATCGAGACATGATTGTTCGGGTGACGTGGCAGGGACCGGAGCCTCACACAAATGCCAAACGGCCAGGGCGATCCAGAACGTGAGTCGGTCATTTCACGATACCAGTCGTGGTCTCGATCGACGGCTAGACTCGCATAGCAAATCTCCAACCCACCGGGCTGTCGAGCGATGTTGACGACGTGGCTGATGTTTCTGACGAGCGCCGCGGCCATCGTCGTGGCCGGGACGAAACTCTCGCACTACGGAGATCAGATTGCCGAACTGACGGGATTGGGTCGGCTGTGGATCGGCGTCGTCTTAATGGCCGCCGCCACATCGCTGCCGGAAATCTTCACGACGATGAGTGCCGGTTGGCTCGATTCGCCGGATCTGGCCGCCGGCGACTTGTTCGGCGCGGGCATGAGCAATATGTTGACGCTCGGCCTGATCGATCTCCTCCATCGCCAGAAACGGGTCTGGCAGCAAGCCGCCTTGGGACATACGCTGACCGCGGCGCTCGCGATGACGCTGACGGGGCTTGCGGCTTTTTTGATTCTGCTTCGAGCCGACGTGACGCACGTCGGCATCGGATTCGGCAGCTTGATCCTTCTGGTCCTTTACGTCCTGGGGATGCGACTCGTCTTCCGGCAGGAGGACATGGAGCGTCGCAGGCGTCAACGGGAAGCCGTAACGGAGAGCGACCACGCGCCTGTCGCCGGTCTCGGCCGAGGAGAGGAACTCAAATATGCGGCCGCGGGGTTCGCAATCGGCGCCTTCGTTCTGCTGATCGCCGCGCCGTTCTTGGCCTGGTCGGCCGGGCGGATTGCGGAGGAGACAGGCACGACCGCCTCGTTTATCGGCACGTCCCTGGTGGCCATTACGACCTCGTTGCCTGAATTAGTCGTTTCGATAGCCGCAGTCCGTCTCGGCGCGTTCGATCTGGCCGTGGGCAATCTGTTCGGCAGCAATGCGTTCAACATGGCAGCATTCTTCTTTGCCGATCTCGCGTATCGCGGCGGCGGCCTGCTCGACCATGTCAGTGCTTCGCATGCGCAAACCGCGCTCTGGTCGATTCTGATGATGAACATCGGTCTGATGGGCATCATCTACCGGGCCGAGAAGCGCTATATGCTGATCGAACCTGACAGCCTGTTGATGATCGTGGCCTACGTGCTCGGACTGTGGCTCTTGTTCAAGTAGAGAACCGGATGCCGATGCAACGTCAACACGACCGGGAGACGGCGGCCTGGCACGCGATGACGTCGGAGGCCGCATCTGCGGCGCTCTCCACCGATCTCGCATACGGACTGGACGGCGGCGAGGCGGCGATAAGGCAAGTCCGCGACGGATTCAACGAACTGCCGGAGCCTCCTCCACCCTCTCCGCTGAAACTGTTCCTGTCTCAATTTACCAGCGTGATCGTCTGGGTGCTGATCGGAGCGGCGGTCGTCTCCGGCTTGTTGGGAGACCGGCTCGACACCGCGGCGATTCTCGCCATTGTGTTCCTCAACGGGCTTCTCGGATTCATCCAGGAATTTCGGGCCGAGCGCTCCCTTGCGGCGCTGAGAAAAATGTCCGTCGCCATGGCGCGCGTCGTGCGCGGCGGCATGCTCCAATCGATCCCGGCGCGCGAACTGGTGATCGGAGATCTGATTCTGCTCGAGGCCGGTGATCGGATTCCCGCGGATGCGCGTCTGACCTATACCGCGGCCTTCCAAACGCAGGAGGCCTCGCTGACCGGTGAATCGACGCCGATCCACAAGGATGCGCAGGCAACGGCGGGCGAAAGCTCCCTGGTGGCCGATCGCACCGGTATGGCGTTCTTGGGAACCACGGCCGTGTCGGGGAAAGCGCGGGCGGTGGTCGTGGCCACGGGGATACGGACCGAGCTCGGCAAGATCGCCGGCATGATCCAGCAGGCGACGGAGGCGGAACGGATCGAAACGCCGTTGCAGCGCCGGTTGGAGCAATTCGGCTATCAGCTCCTGTGGCTGGCGCTGGCCGTCGTCGCGGTGGTATTTGTCCTCGGTTATTGGCGCGGAGAGCCGCTGCTGGCGATGTTTCTCACGTCGGTGAGTCTTGCCGTCGCGGCTGTCCCTGAAGGACTTCCCGCCGTCGTCACGATTGCCCTGGCGTTGGGCGTCACCCGCATGGTCAGGCGCCACGCTCTCATTCGCAAGCTGCCCGCCGTCGAAACGCTCGGATCGGCGACCGTCATCTGCACCGACAAGACCGGCACGTTGACGAAAAACGAAATGACCGTGACGAAATTCTTCCTCGGCGACGCCGCATTCGACGTGACCGGTGAAGGGTATGAGCCCGTGGGAGACATTATAGAGAAGGTTAAGGTTGAGGCTAAGGAGGACCGGGAACCGGCTGTCCTCGCTCAACCTCGACCTCAGCCTGAGCCTGGGGTTCTCCATCTTCTCACCGCGGCGGTGCTCTGCAACGGCGCGACGCTGCAGGAAGAAAATGGCACGTGGCAGGTGATCGGCGATC
>JBBILH010000014.1:0-50018 GCA_037445005.1 Nitrospira sp. | reverse complement strand
CAAGTTGCCACAATGGGACACAGGCCCGTGGCAAAACGGCGAATCACGTGCCGACGACACAAGCCTGCGATGTTTGCCATCGGACGACCGCGTGGATTCCAGCCACGTTCAATCATACAGGCGTTGCGCCCGGCACCTGCGCGACCTGTCATAACGGGACTCAGGCCCGCGGCAAGACGGCGAATCACCTTCCGACGACAGCATCTTGCGACGCTTGTCACCGGACAACCGGGTGGATTCCCGCGACGTTCAGCCATACCGGCGTGACGCCGGGGAGCTGCGCAAGTTGCCACAATGGGACACAGGCCCGTGGCAAAACGGCGAATCACGTGCCGACAACGGCATCCTGCGATGTCTGCCATCGAACGACGGCCTGGACTCCGGCGACCTTCAGCCATGCGGGCGTGACGCCCGGCAGTTGCGCGACCTGTCATAACGGCAGCACAGCGCGGGGCAAGTCATCCGGACACTTCGTGACGACGCAGTCGTGTGATGCGTGCCATCGAGCCGGTGTCGCCTGGACGCCCGTCACGACCTATACGCATAGGAATGCCGCCTACAAGGCGCATCGATCCAGCGTGGCGTGCAATGATTGTCATAAGACCAACAATGAGGTCATTGCCTGGGCGTTCGCCGCATACAAACCAGACTGCGCTGGTTGCCATGCGGGCGACTTCAAGCAGGGTCCACACAAGAAAGTGGAATCGCCGACAATTTACTACAGTGTGATGGAGTTGAAGAACTGCTCCGGTAGTTGCCATGTGTATACCAATTCAACGATGACCACGATCAGCAAGAGCCGAACCGGGAAGCATCAACCTACCGGGAGCTTCTAAGTCAGTGGAGCGTCGTCACCTGTCAAGGTGAGGATCTTCATCGTTCATGGACCCAAACAAGACAGGGGTGCGCATTGGGCCTCAGCCATCTGAGCAGGTTGCGTGTTGCGGTTGGAAGCATCCTTCTGATGGGATTGGTCGCAATGGGCGGCCTCGGTGCGCCGGGCCCAGCTTCGGCGCAGGTCCTAGACCGCATCGAAATCGTCGAGACTCCTACTGCGGCTGAAATCCACATCGTGTTCAACACGCGCGCGTTGTATCTCCGGCATACCCCCTCTGAGAGAGGTGATTTGATCAGAATCTTTCTCGACTTTCCCGATCAAGACCGCTCTCGCCGGTTTGCCCGCGAACTGGCCGCGTCGCCGCCGAGCGACCTCATTCCAAAGTTCACCGTGACCTTTCCGGACCAGGCAACCAACGGCCTTTCATTACAGTTCGCCAAACCGGTCAGATTCAAAGTAACGCAGCGAGACATTCGGAGCGCCAGCCGTATCGTCGTGGCGGTCAAGTTGGAGAAACCCGCAGTTCCTGCACCCGTGCCGGAGGTAAAAGCGCCACCGACCAAACTGCCCGCTCCTAAGGGTCCCAAGCAATCCTTTGAGGTGCCGCCGTTTCGTTCCGGAATGGACATAGAGAAGTATGCGGCGGAATTGAATCAATTGGGAAGAGCCGCTTTGGAAGCAAACGAGTTTGACAGAGCCACGGACCTATATAACGCGCTTCTCAACCTTCCGCCCAACGGGCAATCACAAGAAGCGCAGGAGATGGTCGGCGTCGCCAGGGAAAAAAACGGAGAAACGGCCAAAGCGAGAGCCGAGTATGAGCACTATCTGCGGACGTATCCGTCCGGCGAAGGAGCCGCACGAGTTCAGCAGCGCCTTGCCGGACTGGCCGAAGCCGCGACGCCGGCCGCACAGGAGCGGGCGGGGAAAAAGCCGAAGAAGATCGACGAAATGCAGGTCTACGGCAGCATCTATGAGTACTACTACGGCGGGTTCTCTCAGTCCACGATTACGGACAAGGTGGCCAATACGACGACGAGGTTTCATAGTCAGGATCAGTCGCTGCTCCAATCGGCCTTCGACGTGACGGCCCGTTACCGCAAAGACGCGTACGACAATAAGTTTGTCGTACGCGGGACCAACACATACGACCGGCTTGCGCTCGACGACAGCCGGAGAAACATCAACCGTCTTAGGGCTCTGTACTTCGAGCATGCCAGCCAGGACTCCTACTTGGTTCGAGTCGGGAGGCAACCGGGCAACAGTGGAGGCGTCCTCGACTTTCGGTTCGACGGAGCCTGGGTCCGCTACACGGCGGTTCCGCAGTTCCTGAACATCAATCTGCTGGCGGGCCAACCGAGGCAGTTTAGCCTGGAGACGACCTATGTGCCGGACGATCCCCGAAACTTCCGGGCCGAACTGAAGCGCTATTTTTACGGCGTCAATGTGGACATTGGGCCTCTTGGCCAGGCCTGGAGCAGCAACGCCTATTACCTCAACCAGATGGTCAACGGCGTGGTCGATCGGCGGGCGATAGGGACGGAGGTCCGCTATTCATCGAACGGGAAAAACGTCTTCGGCCTGATCGATTACGACGTTTCGTACAACGTGTTGAATGTCGCGATGCTGAACGGAACGTGGACAACTGAAAAGAGCACGTTCACGCTGCTGGCCGACCATCGCAGAACTCCGTACCTGCAGACGACCAATGCCTTGTTTGGTGTGGCCGGTGCGACGTCACTTGACCTCATCAGCAAAGAGAACGAAGCGGCGTTGCGCGCCGCGGCAAAGCAAAATACAGCGACCAGCGATCTTTTCTTGGCCGGAATACTCCATTCGATCAGTAAGGACTGGCAGCTCGGAGGGGACGTGCGGCTCAATAAGATTTCCGGCACCTCGGCGAACAATTGCTTGGTCATCCTGCCGGGAACGAGCACGCTGTTCCTCAACCCCAACGTGCAGACAGACGCGCTCTGTTCCTTGCAAGCTTTGCCGGGGACTGGCAATATCTGGACCTACACGGCCCAAGCCATCGGCGCAAACATCTTACTTGAGAACAACACGTTAGTGGTCAATGCCAGTTACATCGACAACCAAGCGTATCGTGGGCAGTCGGTGTCGTTGAATTCTCTGGCGCGTTTGGGATCGCAATGGCAATTCGACACGTTCTTGATTTTTTACCATCAGACGGACAGCACCGATGTGGAACTCTACCGTGTGACGCCGACCATCCGCATGGACTATCGCTTTCTCAGCAATTGGACCCTCGAAGGGTCGGGGGGGATCGAGAAAACGCTGACGACCAGCCCCAACCAGAAAGATTCGACGACGAGGCAATTCTTTTTCTTCGGGCTTCGATGGGATTTCTCATAGTATGTTAGACGTGCACGATCTCAGTTGCAGCCGGGGGGGCCGGACGCTGTTCCAATCGCTGTCGTTTACGGTGCCGCCGGGTAGCCTTCTCTCGGTGACCGGAGAGAACGGCAGCGGGAAGACGACTTTGCTGCGCGCACTCTGCGGGTTGTCCCCCGTCGATCACGGCCGGATTTCGTGGCAGGGGCGCGACGTTGCCGATTGGAAACAGAACTACATCGAACAGCTGGCCTACGTCGGTCATCGAAATGCGCTCAAAGACGACTTGAATCCCATCGAGAATCTCCAAGCCATCACGCGCATGTTCGGTCACGATCTGACATTCGGATCGGCACGAACGGCGCTGGACGCCGTGGGCTTGAGCCGGATGTTCCATCTCCTTGCCACCAAACTGCTGTCGGAAGGGCAGAAGCGGCGGGTCGCGCTGGCACGGCTCTGGTTCTGCGAACGTCCGCTCTGGGTGCTCGATGAACCCTTCACGGCGCTCGACGCGCAGTCGTCGCATCTTCTTCGGGAACGTATGCAACAACATCTGGCAAAGCAAGGTCTCGTCGTGGTCGCGACGCACGAAGAAATCGGGATTCGAACCAGCGCGGTGCACCAGCTCAGGCTCGCGGGATGAACGACTTGACGTGGACGGCGGCAGCACGCGGTCTTCTCTGGCGGGACCTGCTGCTGGCTTGGCGGCGGCGATCGGAACTCCTGACCACGGTTTTTTTCTTCGTGATCGTCGCCAGTCTGTTTCCGTTGGGAGTGGGACCGGAACCGGCCATGTTACGGACAATCGCGCCGGGCGTCGTCTGGGTCGCGGCCTTGCTCTCATGTCTCTTGTCTTTGCATCGCCTGTTTGCGGTTGACTATCAGGACGGCACATTAGAGCAGATGCTCCTGACACCGCATCCGCTGACCCTGTTGATGTTGAGTAAGGTCTGCGCACATTGGATCGTGGCAGGTCTTCCTCTTGTGATTTTGTCGCCTTTGTTGGGCATGCAATTTGGACTCACCGGCAGGTCTCTGGGGTTACTCATGCTTTCGCTGCTCTTGGGCACGCCGGTCTTGAGCCTTCTGGGATCGATCGGGGCCGCCCTCACGCTGGGCATCAGGGGGAGCGGTCTTTTAGTAGCCCTTGTTACATTTCCATTGTTTGTGCCGGTGCTGATATTTGGCGCGGGGGCTGTGGTGAGCAGCGAAACGGGGCTCGGAGCGGAAGCGCATCTGTCGCTTCTTGCCGCTTATCTTGTCCTTGCGGCGGCCTTCGCTCCCTGGGCCACCGCGGCGGCCGTACGGATTGCGTTGGAGTAGAGGCAGCATGAGTGCAGAGCGTATCAATTGGTTTCGCTGGTCTTCGCCGCAGGCGTTTTACCCGTTGGCAGGCAAGCTCGTTCCCTGGTTCGCTGTAATGGCCCTCATTTCTATGGCGGTTGGTCTCTATGAAGGATTCTTTGTGGCGCCGACCGATTTCCAGCAGGGACAGTCCTATCGCATCATTTTCGTCCATGTGCCGGCGGCGTGGATGTCGATGTTTCTCTATGTCGTGATGGCCGCCTGGGCGGGGATCGGACTCGGACTCAACGCCCGCCCGTCGTTCATGATGGCGCAAGCCATCGCGCCGACCGGAGCCATGTTCACGTTCCTGGCCTTGTGGACCGGCGCCTTCTGGGGCAAACCGACCTGGGGAACCTGGTGGGTGTGGGATGCGCGTCTGACTTCGGAGCTGATTCTCTTCTTCCAGTACCTGGGCTTCATCTTGCTGCACGAATCGATCGAGGATCTCCGGCGCGCTGACCGCGCCAGCGCGCTGTTGGCGCTGGTGGGGGTGGTCAACGTGCCGATTATTTATTTTTCAGTCCAGTGGTGGAATACGCTGCACCAAGGCGCCTCCGTCAGCATGACGGCCGCGCCCAAGATGGCTACGACGATGCTGGCGGCATTGGGTTTTATGGCATTGGGATTCTGGCTGTACAGTCTTGCCGTGACCCTCACGCGCATGCGCTGTCTGATTCTTGAGCGGGAGCGGGGATCGGCCTGGGTTCAATACGCGAAGGTCCTGTGATGCAGTGGCATAGTCTCGACATGTTTCTTGCTATGGGCGGATATGGGATCTATGTCTGGCCGTCGTTCGGCGTGACGGCCCTCTGTCTGATCTGGGAAGTCCTGGCACTACGCTTTCGCCGCGCCGCTGCACTCCGGCTCATTGCCCATCGGTCAGTTGAGGAAGGCCTACGGCCATGACGCTGCGACAAAAGCGATTTGCGATGATCGGAGTATCCCTTGTGGCGGTGGGATTGGCATCGGCCTTGGTGCTCAATGCCTTCAAGAGCAATCTCGTGTTTTTTTTCACGCCCACACAGGTGGCGAACGGCGAGGCGCCGAATGGACGCAGCTTCCGTATCGGGGGGATGGTTGAAGCCGGAAGTCTCAAACGTGAAGGTGACGGCCTCACCGTCCACTTCATTGTGACGGACTTAGAGAAGCGAGTCCCTGTGACCTTCAAAGGGATTCTTCCGGACCTCTTCAAGGAAGGAAAGGGGGCCGTCGCCCAAGGTCGGTTGGGCGCCGACGGCACTTTCATCGCGAGCGAAGTGTTGGCCAAGCACGATGAAAACTACATGCCGCCCGAAGTCGCCGATGCGCTGGCGAAGGCCAAATCGGCAGCGGCGCAGAGCAGCAGCACCTTGGTCGTGACACCGCAGAGGACAACTCCGCAATGATCCCGGAGATCGGTCATTTCGCGTTGATTCTTGCCGTCTGCGTCGCTGTTGTGCAGGGCACTCTTCCACTCTACGGTGCCGCGGTCGGAAACTCCGCTCTCATGTCTGTCGCAAAGCCGGCGGCGCGAGGGCAATTCTTTCTCGTCCTCGTGGCTTTTTGTTGCCTCGGGTACGCCTTTGCCGCCAAGGATTTCTCCGTGCTCTACGTCGCGGCCACGTCGAATTCCAAGCTCCCGCTCCACTATCGACTCGCGGCCATCTGGGGCGCGCACGAGGGATCGCTGCTCCTCTGGACGTTCATTCTCACCCTCTGGATGGTCGCGGTCACGATTTTCTCGAAGCATCTTCCGGAAGCGATGCGCGCGCGGATTCTCGGTGTGATGGGATTGGTGAGCCTGGGATTCTTGTTGTTCATGTTGACCGTGTCGAATCCGTTCGAACGGCTGATTCCGGCCGCAGTCGATGGGCGTGATCTCAACCCGCTGCTGCAGGATCCCGGCATGGTCATGCACCCGCCGATGCTTTATATGGGCTACGTGGGATTTTCCGTGGCCTTCGCGTTTGCCATTGCGGCACTGTTAGGAGGGAACCTCGATGCGGCCTGGGCGCGATGGTCGAGGCCTTGGACGACCGTTGCCTGGTGTTTTCTCACTGTCGGCATCGCATTAGGCAGCGGCTGGGCCTACTACGAACTCGGCTGGGGCGGCTGGTGGTTTTGGGATCCGGTCGAAAATGCCTCGTTTATGCCCTGGCTTGCCGGAACCGCGTTGATCCACTCGCTGGCCGTAACGGATAAACGAGGCGGATTCAAAGTTTGGACCGTCTTGCTGGCGATCATGGCCTTCTCGCTAAGCCTGCTCGGGACCTTTCTCGTGCGCTCCGGTGTGCTGACCTCGGTGCATGCCTTTGCCACCGATCCGAGGCGGGGGTTGTTTATTCTGGCGTTCTTGGCGGTCGTCATCGGGGGATCGCTGCTGCTCTATGCCTGGCGCGCGCCTCGTGTCGGATTAGGCGGAGGATTCGACCTGGTCTCTCGAGAATCCATGCTGCTGGCCAACAACGTGTTGCTGATCGTCGCCATGGGGTCGGTCCTCTTGGGCACGCTGTACCCCCTCTTCTTGGATGCGTTGGGATTAGGAAAGATATCCGTTGGTCCGCCGTACTTCGACACGGTCTTTGTCCCTCTTATCACACCGGCTGTTTTTCTCATGGGAATCGGACCGATCGCCCAATGGAAAAAAGCGAGCCTGCCGGCACTTGCCATGCAGTTGCGCTGGGCGTTCAGCTCGAGCGTCGTGACCGCAATACTGCTTCCCTTCGTCCTGGGTAAGTGGACGCCGTTGCTCAGCCTGGGCCTGTTGTTGGCGATCTGGATCGTGACGACCACCGTCGTCAATATTCGAGAGCGTGTCGGCCACCTTGTCGGCAACAGTCTCATGAGTTGTCTCGCCGCTTTGCCTCGAGCCTACTGGGGCATGGTCCTCGCCCATTGCGGCATTGCGATTTTTATCGTCGGTATCACGATGGTCAAGGGCTTCGAGGTTGAGAACGATCTCAGGATGAACGTGGGCGACACCGCAACCATCGGCGGCTACACCTTCCGATTCGAGGGCGCACAGGAGGTCAGCGGGCCGAACTATGTGGCTGCGCGAGGATCGTTTCATGTCACGAAAGACGGTCGCGAGGTCGCGGAGATGCATCCGGAAAAACGCGTTTATCAGGTGCAGAATCAAACCATGACGGAAGCAGCCATCGATACCGGTCTCTTCCGCGACCTCTACGTCTCGTTGGGCGAACCTATTGAGGGCGGAGCCTGGAGTGTGCGGCTCTATCACAAGCCTTTCGTGGATTGGATCTGGGGCGGATGTATGATCATGGCGCTGGGCGGATTGTTGGCCGTCAGCGATCGTCGGTATCGGCCGGCTTGGCGCCGGGAACGATACGAGGAGGCCGAGGCCCTACGATCGATCAGCAAAAGTGTCGCATGAAACGATTCTTACTCCCACTTGCCGTTTTTGTAGTCCTTGTGGGTTTTCTAGCGGCAGGACTCACGCTCAACCCGCGGGAGGTGCCGTCGCCACTGGTCGGGAAACCGGCGCCGCCCTTTCGACTTCCGCAGTTGCACGAACAGGACAAGACGTTTTCTCCTTCTGATATGGCCGGTCGCGTCTGGCTGTTGAATGTGTGGGCTTCTTGGTGCGGCGGCTGCAAGGAAGAACACCCTGTCCTGATGCGGATCGCGAAGGCAGGCGACGTCCCTATCTATGGGATGGATTATAAAGATCGTCGGGATGAGGCTCTCACGTGGCTGCGACGGCACGGCAATCCCTATCCGATTACGGCCATGGATGAAGCAGGACGGATCGGTATCGACTACGGAGTATACGGTGTGCCCGAAACCTACGTGATTGATAAGCAGGGTGTCATTCGGTACAAGCAGATCGGACCACTGGACGACGAGATCGTGGCGAAGAAGGTTCTCCCACTCGTGAAGGAACTCCAAAGCAAATGAGATGGCTTGCGTTCGTGCTCGTCCTTGTGCCCGGAATGACCTATGCCGGCGAAGCCAGACCGCTGGCCGAAAATCCTCTCGCCGAAGCGAGGCTCAAACATCTCGCCGTTGAATTGCGCTGCCTGGTTTGCCAAAACCAAACGTTGGCGGATTCGAATGCCCCTCTGGCGGAGGACTTGCGCCGCGAAGTGCGTGAGATGATCACGAAGAACTTGACCGACCAGGAGATCATCGACTTTCTGGTCAGCCGCTACGGCGATTTTGTCTTGTACCGACCGCCGTGGAAAGCCGCTACCGTCCTGCTCTGGCTGGGCCCCTTTCTCCTATTGGGAGCAGGCGCTTCGGCGCTGGTCGTCGCGCTCCGGCGCCGGACACGAAGGCCGCTGGACGTGCCCATGACGGAAGCGGAACGTCGGCGAGTGGAACAACTGCTCTCGCAAGGAGGGAGTCGATTATGACCCTCACATTTTGGTTCATCGCCTGGGCGATGACGCTGCTGGTGCTCGGGCTTTTGCTGTGGCCGCTGCTCAAACGCCAGGCAACATTGAACGACGAAGCGAACGTGAAAACGCTTTCGGTCTATCGCCAACAATTTGTTGAGTTGCAGCAAGACTACAAAAATGCCGTGTTGACGGACGAGCAATATCAGCAATCGAAACGAGAACTGGAGCGGAGGGTTCTTGAGGAAACAAGGGCCACCGAAGCAACGTCCATAGTTCCAGCGAGGCCTGTGAGCAATCGAGCGGTCGTGATGGCTATTGCGATCGTCATCCCCACGGTCAGCGGGTTGCTGTACTGGAAGCTGGGCAATCCCGTGGCGATTACCCATCCCGACGCGCTCTCTCTGGCTGCAGCACGCGGTTCGGACTATGATCACCAGACCACCGAAGGACTTGATGCGCTCTCGGAGCGGCTTAAAAAGAAGCTGGAACAGAATCCCAACGACGGAGCCGGGTGGGCCTTGCTTGCCCGCTCATACGCGGAAATCGGTCGCCATGCGGATGCTGTGCCGATCTACGAGAAGGCGATGCAGTTGATCCCGGATGATCCGCAAATGCTCGCCGATTATGCCGATGCTCTCGGCATGCTGCATGGTCGCACGTTGGAAGGAAAACCCGAGCGATTGATCCAGCAGGCCCTCAAGATCGATCCCAATCATGTCAAAGCGTTGATGTTGGCCGGCACCGCCGCGTTCGATCGCAAGGATTTTGGAAAAGCGGCTCAGTATTGGGAACGGGCCACGGCAAATCTTCCGGCCGACGCAGAGAACGATGTGCGTCAGGAATTGCTCTCCGGCATTGCCGAGGCAAGGGGATTAGCCGGCGGAAAAGCGCCCATGGTCCGTGCAACCGGTGGAGCGGCGCCGTCGATGAAGCCTACCGACCAAGCCATCGCCATCAGCGGGACCGTCCGCCTGGATCCGAGTCTCGCCGGGAAAAGCGCCCCGACGGACACGTTGTTCGTGTTCGCGCGCGAGATGGACGGTCCTCCGATGCCCGTCTCGATCGTACGAGCAACGAGAAGAGATCTGCCATTTGCGTTCCGGCTTGATGATTCGACCAGCCCCATGCCGACCAGAAAACTATCCGATGTCGGAACCGTGGTGATCGTGGCCCGACTGTCGAAATCCGGCGAGGCCGTGCCGAAGAGCGGCGATGTGCAGGGGACGAGTCAGCCGGTCAAACTCGGAGCAAATGGGATTACCGTCGTCATGGACCGTGAAATTCCGTAGGCGGACAAGGTAGCTATGTCTAATACCTCGATCATCACGCTTCTCTACCTTGTGCCATTGATCCTCGTCCTGTTCTTGTATTTCAGGCGCCAGCAAAGGAAGGATAAGAACTATCGCGCCCGTCTCGATGAGACGGTCAAGTCGGGCATTCCCGAACCGCTCACGCTGCATCCCGTCATCGACACGAACAAGTGCATCGGATCAGGCGCCTGTGTCAAAGCTTGTCCCGAACATGCGCTTGGGATCGTCCGGGGAAAAGCCGTGCTGGTCGAGCCGGATCACTGCATCGGCCACGGGGCCTGCGAATCGGCCTGTCCCGTCGAAGGGATCACACTGGTGTTCGGCACGGAGAAGCGCGGCATCGACATTCCGCAGGTCAAACCGACATTCGAAACCAACGTCCCCGGAATCTTTATCGCCGGCGAACTGGGCGGGATGGGCCTGATTCGCAAAGGGGTGGAGCAAGGAGCGCGGGCGATGGAAACCATCCGCAAGAACAAAGCCGGCGATGGCGCACTGGATGTCGTGATCGTCGGGGCAGGACCGGCCGGCATATCTTCATCCTTGGCGGCCAAGGAAGCCGGGTTGCGATTCGTCACCATCGAACAGGAGGACGGTCTCGGCGGGTCCGTCTATCACTTCCCGCGTCGGAAACTCGCCATGACGGCTCCGATGAAATTGCCGATAGTGGGGAAATTCGAGAAGTACGAGATCAGCAAGGAGGAACTGCTCGAATTCTGGAACAACGTGACTAAGAAGGCGGGACTTGCGATCAATTTCTCGGAACGGATGGAAGCAATCGCGAAAGCGGACGGAGTCTTCGTCGTAAAGACGTCGAAGGCCAGCTATAAGGCAAAGAACGTTCTCCTCGCGATCGGCCGACGCGGGACGCCTCGGAAATTGAGCGTGCCGGGCGAGGAGCAGCCCAAGGTTGTGTATAGCCTCATCGACTCGGAACAATACCGTGGGCAGCACGTTCTGGTTGTCGGAGGGGGCGACAGTGCGGCGGAGGCTGCTTTGGCCATCGCCGCTGAACGCGACACGACCGTGACCGTCTCATGTCGAGGGGACGAAATCTTTACCCGTCCTAAAGTGAAGAACCGTGAGCAGCTTAAACAACGCGTCGAACGGAAAAAGCTCACGGTATACCTCCATGCCAACGTGAAACAAATTGGGAGTCACACTGTGACGCTGATTCACGAGGGGAAAGATATCGAACTGAAGAACGATGCCGTGATCGTGTGCGCCGGGGGCACGCTCCCGACCCCCATGCTCAAAGAAATCGGCGTGATGGTCGATACGTATTATGGTCAGGCTGTGCCCAAGTAAGACACGAGGAGGTCGCGATGCGGAAGTGAATTCTTATCGCCCATGCCCTATGTTTCATTCAAGGGGTTTGTGGATGCTAGATTTGTGTATCTACGTACAAGACAGGCCGAGTGAAGTCGCGGCGGAGGCAGACGATCCGGTTTCTTCCATGGAACAGCTTCCCGGCTAGTTCAAGCAGGACAACGTAGAAACTCGCTCCATCCTGGCTCAAGCGTGTGACCGTGGCTGGAATGTTCCGGAAGGCAAGGCGGAGACTGTTCGAAGGGGCCGGCTGGCGGTGGAACCGGGGCGTCGAGGAAACCGGTCTCAAAGCCAGATCCTCACCAAGCAATCGAAGACTACTGAAATAAGGACGGCAAATAGGCTTGTTGGACAGTGGAGTCTCATCGGGGCCACCGCGACGATCAACGATGATCCGAAGAAGACAGCCTCGTATCTCGCCGGCATGGTGTCCGAACTATTCCAGTTGGGCTAACCGAACCTTGAGTCGCCACGACCTCCTCTGAAAACCAGATCGGTCTTACCTTTCATCGCCGACGTCGATCCTCACCCACGACGTGCGCTCCTAGCGACATCGCCATTTCCTCAAAAACGTTCTCTTGCGGCGCTTGTCTTTCAGCCCGGAGGATCATGCATCCCTGATCCCAATTTTCAACTGGACAGCCGGCACAGAAATTCCTACAATCAGCATCCTGAAATTGGGAATCTTGTCCCAACGATTGTAGGGATGGTCCAACGTCGCCCGGCGTGCTATCAATCATGCATCGTGTCCTGTCAGGGAGCCATATCATGAATCGGACTACCTGTATCTCCGCTCGCTTCCTGTTTGTGTTCATCGCTTGCATAACAGAAATGCCGAATCAGTGTTTGTCGCAGGATTTTGGAATCTCAGGACCGGCAGGTCCCGTCGGAGCGGACATGGGTTCAATCACGGCTGATGTTCCATCTGATGCCGTGGTGGAGATGTCTTCTGAGAAAAGCAACCTGAGCGGAGGTGGCTTTTTACAACAGCCGTCGCGGGCCTTCATGATTGCGGGAACCGGAGCGCGAGGTTTTCATGGGGACGGCGAGATAGCGACCAGAGCTCACCTGTGGTTTGCAGCAAGCGTGGCCATCGACGGCAAAGGGAACGCCGTTATCGCCGATTCATTCAATAACCGCATTCGGCTGGTTGATGCGCAAACCGGCATTATTCGAACCATAGCGGGAACAGGCTGGCAGGGGTATTCTGGAGATGGGGATCTTGCGACGGAGGCGCGGCTGAATAGTCCATCCGGTGTTGCGGTCGATGATGAAGGGAATATTTTCATTGCCGATACCTTTAACAATCGGATACGAATCATCGACGGACGAACGGGAATCATCTCGACCCTTGCTGGAACCGGAGAACAGGGCTCGACAGGCGATGAAGACCTGGCGGTGAGAGCCCAGCTTTCCGGTCCGTCGGGAATCACGGTGGACCATGCCGGGAATCTCTTAATCGCAGACACCGGGAGTCATCGTATCCGGAAGGTGGATCGAGCGACGAAGATCATCACTGCTGTTGCTGGAAGTGGAGCGGGGGGTGGGGCAGGAGATGGCGGACCTGCCGTGCTAGCCGAGCTGAACAATCCGACTGGGGTCGCGGTGGATAAGAACGGCAACATTCTTATCGCGGATATGCTCAACAATCGGGTGCGTCGCGTAGACGCCGCCGGCCTGATCAGTACGATTGCAGGCACCGGCGAAGAAGGGTTTGACGGAGATGGATTCAGTGCGACGCAAGCGCACCTCCTCCAACCGTCGGGAGTCGCCGCTGACGCTGAGGGAAACGTCTTCGTCGCGGACAGCGGCAACAATCGGATTCGTCGTATAGATGGAAACTCGGGGGTCATCACGACGTTGGTCGGAACTGATGTGCGGGGTCACTCGCTCAACGGCATGGAAACGTCGAATGCGCCGTTGAATAATCCCATCGGGGTAACGAGGGATCCGGCTGGAAACTTGGTTGTAGCTGACGCGGGAAACAACTGTATTTTGAGAATCATGCCGTAGCGCATCTTCGGTGTTCGTGATGACAGGACATGGCGGTGTTATTACTCCATTAAGGCACAACCTACAGGATCACTTCCTCGGGATCGCTGAACCCGGTTTAACCGTCTTCCATGCCGCCGTGATGTGACAGCGATCGCATTGTGGCCCGAACCCTCCTTCATGCCTATCCTCCTTCCTATGGCACGCCATGCAGGCGCCGCTTGTCGTGATTCTCTTCCCAGCCGGTTTGTTATGACAGGCATAGCAATCCAGGGCCTCGTGGGCGCCGTCCAGGATGAATCTGGTCCGCGTATTGTGATCGAACTCCCATAGTTTCCAGTTTCGGGCATTGTGGCACGCTTGACAGCCCGTACCCAAGCGGCGCTTGTGAATGTCCTCTTTTTCATGGCAGGAGAAGCACGAGGATGGTGTGTCCTTGAACGTCGGCTTATCATGGCACTTGTTGCAAGGAGCAATTTCATGGGCGCCACGCAAGGGGAACGCAGATGTTTCATGGTCGAATACGACTTCACGCCACCGTTCTTCAGTATGGCAGGCTTCACATCTCCGACCCTCCTGTCCATCGTGTTTGTCGTCTTTTTGATGGCACGAGTAGCAGTCAGTGCTCAGTTTATCTTTGTAGAGGTGGCCGGTGTGACAACGCTCGCAGTTCGTGACGACATGTCTGCCCCGTAGCGGATACCGAGTAAGACGGTCGTGATCGAAGAGAACAGGCTTCCATTTCATCTCCTTGTGGCAGGTCTCACAGCGAACTCCGAATCGTCCCTTGTGCGCATCGTCTTTTCGATGGCAGATCTGACAGGCCGTCGGGGTCTTGTCCTTGTATAATCGGCCCTTGTGACAATTTTGGCACCGCACCGACCGATGCATATCGCGGAGGGGGTATGGTGTATCCCGGTCATGATCGAACATGCTGTGTTTCCAACTCTTTGCGATATGGCATGACTCGCACTTATCCCCATATTGATCCTTGTGGGGGTCGTCTTTTCTGTGACAAGCCAGGCAGACCGTCGGAGTCTTTCCTTGCGCCGTAGGAAGGGTATGGCATTCTTCACATTTCACCTCCATATGCCTGCCAAAGAGGACGTACTTGGTATCACGATCATGGTCGAAGGTGGAAAGCTTCCATCCCTTCTCGCTATGGCATGACTCGCACTTCTCCCCGAACACCCCGTTGTGGATGTCCTCCCTCCTGTGGCAAGCGGAGCAGGCCGTCGGGGTCTTGTCCTTGTAAAGTTGGCCCTTATGACAGTCTCCGCACCGCACTTTCTCATGCAAACCGCGTATCGGATACTTGGTATGCCGGTTATGCTTGAAAGTAATGTCGTCCCAGAGTCGATCCGTATGGCACAACTCGCATTTCTCGCTGAATCGGCCATGGTGTTTGTCATCACTTTTGTGACAGGCATAACAGTTCGAAGGAGTAGGCCGATAACGCTGGTCCGCATGGCAGTCCTTGCACCGGACGATCATATGTCCACCGTGGATCGGGAACCTTGTTTTGTCGTGATCAAAGCGGTCTGCGGCCTTCCATCTTGTCTCGCTATGACAGGACTCGCACTGTTTCCCTAGAGCTCCTTTGTGCACGTCAACTTTGCTATGGCAGGCATTACACTCGATGGGGGTTGGTATATATCGCTGATCGGCATGGCAGTCTTTGCATCCGGCGTCGAGATGTTTGCCGAGAAGACGGAACCTGGTCTTGGCGTGGTCAAACCGGCCCTGCGTTTCCCTCCAGGATTGTTCGGCGTGGCATCGCTCGCATTGGTCGCCCAAGCCTTGCTCATGTGCATCATCCTTCTTGTGACAGGCGAAGCAGGTGGTGGGGGTCTTCTCCTTCGTACTCGGGACTTTGTGACACCTATCGCACTTGGTGGTTTTGTGTTTTCCCCGTAACGGATACGTAGTGTTCTGGTCGTGGTCAAACAGCGAGGTCTTCCAATCTCTTTCCGCATGGCAGCTCTCGCATTGTTGGCCAAACGCGCCTTCGTGTTTGTCGTCCTCCTTGTGGCAGGCATAGCAGACCGTCGGCGTTTTGGATTGAGCCACCGGAGTCTTGTGGCAGCTTTCGCATTTAGTCGTTTTGTGTTTTCCTATGAGCGGATACTTCGTGTCCTTGTCGTGATCGAACGACGGCATCTTCCAATCTGTTTCGGTGTGGCAGCTCGCGCAGATCTGGCCGAACACACCCTTGTGGTAGTCGTCTTTCTTGTGGCAGGAAAAGCAATCGGTTTTGAGGTGCTCCTTATGCAGGTGGCCGATGTGGCACCTCTCGCACTTCGTCATCTTATGCTTGCCGAGTAACGGGTACTTGGTGTCCCGGTCGTGGGCGAAGACGATCTCTTTCCAGTTATTCTCCGTATGGCACTCGGCACACTTCTCCCCGAACTTGTCCTTGTGTTTGTCGTCTTTCTTGTGACAGCTCAGGCAATCCGACGGGGCTTCCCGATACTTAAGTGTCGGCTTGTGGCAGGCTTTGCACTCGGCCTTCCTGGAGTCGGCGTGGGCGCCTCTGAGCGTAAAATCGGTTTGCTGATGGTCGAAAATCGATTCGTTGATCCACGCGATCTGTTCGGTCCGTCCCTTGTGTTCCGAATGGCAGTCCTTGCATTCCCGCTGCTCCATCTGTCGGCCGTGAAAGCGCTCCTTGCGCTCCACATCTTGGCGGATCACTTTGTGGCAATCCAGGCAAAGACGGGATTGCGCTGTCTTGTCGAATCGTTTATGGCATTTTGCGCAATCGTCTTCCCATTTCGCATGGCCCTGAATGACCTGGCCCGGCATCAACGCCGACTCGAGACCATCAGCCCATGCACGCCCCGTATCCCAGGTGCATGTGAGGGCAACCCCGATGATGATGAGTCGGCGGAAGACGGTAACGGCCCAGGAGGTCACTTGCGCAGTGAAGCAGACGACCAGATAACGGCATTGCCTTGTGTGGTGCCGCGAAGGGCTACTGCCTTGCCCACTGTGAGTTCACTGAAGAACGCGACTCGTCCGATCGCGCCGTAGCGTCCAAAAAAACCGCTTCCCGGAATCGTTGCGGTATCGATCGATAGTCCGAGTAACACGAGATGGGGGTCGGACGCTGCCGTCACAAAACCTTGAACATGAACGGAAGATTTCGGGTCGGTCCGTTCCACCTCGGTGGCTAGGACCACGTTCCCGCCGCGCATTCGCCCGTGGATACTGACGTGATCGCCGGTTTGGAGATCCTCGATGCGACGCGGATTGCTTTGGCCGTGGAGTTTTGTGTGACTGTCGAATTGAATCACAAGACCGGCCAAGCCGATCAGCGTCACTGTATCGTCGGTCGATTCGACCGTAGCGACATTCGCTTGCAACTCGATTTCTTCTTCAAACTCAACATGTGTCGCCTGCACGATGCCGCCGATCAGAGTGCCGTACACTTCAACATGGCTGCCGACCGCGATATCGCCGATTGTTCCTCCTTCAAAGGTGGTCTCCGCGTTCGTATGCACAAGTAAGTTGTTCAGGAAGAATTCACCAGGTCCGTCCACTTGTGTGACAAAGTCCTCCACTTCCGTTTCCTGAACGTCTGAGACACCCAGGGATTTCGGTCTTACACTCGTTGCGTCTAAGCGAGCCCCGTAAGGATCCGGCCCTCCGGGGCTCCAATGATCGCCCAGCACGAAGACCACCAATCCATCCCAGCTCTGGCTTGCTGGAGAAGGCATCATGCCTATCTCTGTTGTTTGGCGTGAATAGTCGACCACGAGAGATCCGATTTCAAACGTCATCGCTGTGCGATCGTGATTCTTGATGACACCCTCAATTTCATAATGAGGAGGTCCGGTATGTGCCTGGATCAACGTAGCCAGAATGGTGCCGTCTCCGGTCACGAACCCACTGATCTCGACAAGGACACCGGATACCGCGGCCGGATTGAGTGTGTGGGGAGAAGCCCCTTGGAGCGAAGGATCGATTTCTGTTTTCTGATTGACCGACACAAGTTGGCCAAGCACGGCAAGACTCAACCCGTCGGCGTTGACCCATTGGACCTCGCCCTCGACAGTCTCTTCGTAGGTGATCTTGTCGGCGACATGGGTGAGGGTCTGGTTCGTCGAGTAATTCACCGTACGAGTACCGTTGACGACCACGACCATGCCGATTTTAAGACGATTTTCTCGCGTACAGGGATCATGGTCGATGCAATAAAGCGTATTGCTATTGTCGTATTCGGTTCCGGATATGAAGACACTGCCGAACTTCGTCACGGGACCGGAAGCCACCGTCACCACGGATCCTGTCCCCCCGATGCCGCCGCCGGCTTGGGGGCCCGGATCACAGGCGCTTAAAACGGTCAAGAGTGCGAGAAGTGAGAGAACCGGAATGCAAGAGACCGACCTCATTATTCAGATGGCTCCTGATCGGAGTCCAATCGTTCTTCAAAATGATAGACGCCGAGTCCCACACGCATCTTGCCGGTTCCCTTCGTAGCTGGGTTCACATCGCGGTCCCGGTGTGAGAGCCAACGGTCGAGCACTTCCAGCAATTCCTGCCCTTGTGCTGCCGCGAGTATCCGAAATTCCTTGGCGGCTTCAATCGGAACATTGTCGTACATGACCTTGCGCTGAAAACGAGGCTTGGTGGGTTTGTGATACACGTTATGGTCGATGGTAGCGATCAAGTCAGCGGTGTCGCTCCCTAGAACCTTCAATTTCTCAACCGGACCTTTCTGAGGAACGTAGCCGCGGGCCAGGAGGCAAATCCGTCCATCTTTCAGTTGTTTGGCTGCGCCGACACGAACCAATTCATCCAACATGGCTCGAACCGGGATATCACCACTGTAACGTTTGACTAACTCGCTGAATGACGCGCGCTTCCCGTCCATACGAAGTGGATGCGGATGGCCTTTCCCATCTCCGAAGTCAGGGTCCCGGACCCATCCGGTGATGACCCGAGAGGCTCGATGATATTCTTCCGTTGTGGCGGCTTCGGCATTGGTCGGTTCCGCCAGCAATCGTTGTACCTCCTTGCGCGTCAATCCGGTCAGGATTGCAACCCTTGAAATCGTTTGCTTCTTCCCGGTAATCCCGAATTCTGCGTTCGCGACCTCGACGTACACTTGTTTGGCGAGTTCGGCGAACGTACGATGAGAAACTTGATTTCGGAGAAGGATTCTCGCGAGCGGCCGCAACAGGTGCAGAATGGCGACGGATAGTGCCTGGGAAGATTTGCCGCGAGCCATCATGGGAATATAGTCCCACAGTGTCTTCAATAGCAATCCACCCAAGGTGAAAGCCAATGATTCCACGATTCACCAGGATGATCAGATATCTGCGACGATAGATCTAGGTCTCGCTACGTGCCTTTTTGAATGGATGCCGGCGTCGAGATGGAAATTCAATGGGTTATCATCGAATTCTCATTTGGCTATTCCTGACAAGACGATCAATTCTGCCAGCATCGGCCTGGCCAAGATGCTTCGAGTCCCAGGCGGCTCACGACCTAAAGCCTCCGCTCCTCAAGATTCCGATTATCGCTCGAACGCCTGTAAGAACCTTTCAGTCTGCACGACTGGAACTCTAAGCCAGTGCGTCGATGTTCCGTGCGGTCGGAAGGGAAAGTGATGCGGGAGCAGGAAGCGTTTGAATTCTCCGTCATCGAGCAAGTCTCCAGCCGCGCGCCGATCAGCTTCGACGAGCTCGCGGCGCTGTTCAAATCTCACACGTGGAATCGCCTGTTTGCCGCGACTGACCGGCTGAGCCGCGAGGGCGCGCTGGCCATCAGGCGGGTCGATCGTGGCACCTATCTGATCTCTCTCGGCCCCCGATTTTCGAGACGGGCCCATGACCCCCGCGCCGTTTCCCCGCGCTTGTCCGCCTGAACTCCTGATCTCGTCTCCTCAGAAGCTTATCTTCGGGGCGAGTCGTCTCGATGTCTCACGTCTCCATCAGATCGTCGCGAATCGTCGCGGATGTCGGAGAATTGTAAGAACCGGCGACGATGCAAGACGAACGGATGAGTGAAATGCGGACCGCCCCGCGGCACGTTGAGACGACTCAGCGTGAAACAATCATCTACTCTCAAGGAGGTTTCCCATGCGTTCGTTCATGCTCGGATTGTGTTCGATGGTCGCAGTGGTGGGGCTGGTGTCCGCCGCGAATGGATTCGCGGCGGACGCCCACACGACCGCCAAGTTTGAAGGCGTTAAGGCCAACAGCGGCACGGCCACCCATGGCCGCTCCGGCAACAACGACACCCTGACCTGGTCGGACGAATTCAAAATCCCCGACACGCCGGCCCCGCACTGGCAAGTGGTGGACACCAAAGGGAACGTGTACCTGCTGAATCGCTTGGCCATTAAAGGCGACAAGCAGAATCGGACGATCACCATTCCGTCTTATGTACACGATGTGGCCAAGGTGCAGATCTGGTGCGCGTTTGCCGAAGCGCTGCTGGGCGAGGCCTCTTTCCCGAAGCCGATCATGACGGCCTCCGGCGAGCGGATGCATAACGACATGAAGGCCGACAGCGGTATGAAGCACGACGGCATGGCGATGAGCCGATAAATGCCGGGCCAAGGGCGAGCGGCGAGAGGTGATGGTCGGACGTGAAACCAGCGCTTCTCGCCCCTTGCTCCGCGCCGTACAACTCTGAGGAGAACGCAATGATTCGCACGATGGTTCTTGCGACGATGGCGGTGGCGATCACCGCGGCAACGGCTCAGGGGCAGCTGATCGAGAAGATCGCGCTGACGCTGAATGGCGCGAGGACAATCGCCGCGGCGGCGGAAGCCAAGGCGAAGGACGAGGGAGCGCGGGTCGTCATTGCCGTGGTCGACGAGGGCGGCAATCTCCTCTTGCTGCAGCGATTGGATGATACGCAGGTCGCGAGCGTGAATGTGGGGATCGACAAGGCGAGAACCGCCGCGATCTATCGACGGCCGAGCCGAGTATTCGAGGAACAAGTCAAGAACGGGCGAGTCTCCGCCCTGGCGTTGCATGGCGCGGTGGCTTTGCAAGGCGGCGTGCCGATTACCGTGAACGGAAGAGTCATCGGCGCAATCGGCGTCAGCGGAGAAACGCCGCAACAAGACGAAGACATCGCGATGGCAGGAGCCGCAGTGGCCGCAACCTTCACCAAACAGTAGCGTTCCGCCATCGGCTTTCAGCTTAGGAAGATGTCCCGGAGCTGAAAGCCGACTGTTGAACGCCGGTCGCTAGAAGCTCGGGAAAGGAGCCAAGACATGAAATCTCTTACGGCATCAATCGCAGCGGCAGCGCTCTTAGTGCTGGCCTCGACCAGCTATGCCGGTTCGGTGTCGAACAAACAGGGCCTTACGCTCGAGGGGGCGAAAAAGGTCATCGCGGCGGCCGTCACGGAAGCCAAACGCGTCAATGCGCCGGGTGGATCGATCGCCGTCGTCGATGATGGCGGCAATCTGCTGGCGCTGGAACGTCTGGATCAGAGCTTTGCTGCGAGCGCCAACATCGCAATCGGGAAAGCCCGCACGTCGGCGCTGTTCAAGAAGCCGACGAAGGCCTTCGAAGATGTGATCAAAGGAGGCCGTACATCAATGGTTACCCTCGGAGGGGATCTCCAGAATTTCACCCCGCTGCAAGGAGGCGTTCCGTTGGAATGGGAAGGGAAAGTTGTCGGGGCGATCGGCGTCAGCGGCGCGGCCAGCGCGCAGCAGGATGAAGAATTGGCGAACGTCGGCGCCAAGGCGTTGGATTCGATGGAGACGGCCGGCATGACCAACGGCAAGACACCGCTGCCAGTCACCTATATCGAGAGTCAGAAAGTGGCGGCGTCCTTCGCCAAGGGCGCCGTCCTCGTCGGCGAAGACGAGAACATGATGCATGCCTCGCGTAACTACATGGTGCACGCAAGCCATCGCGACAAGCCCGGCGTCGTGGAAATCCATGAGCACGACACGGACATCGTGTACGTCTTGAAGGGTTCCGCGCAATTGATCACCGGCGGGACGCCGATCGACACGAAAACCGTCGCCCCGCATGAATTCCGCGCGCCGACCGTGAGCGGAGGCGACGTGCGCAAACTCGTGCCGGGTGACATTGTGATTATTCCCAACGGCGTGCCGCACTGGTTCAAGGAAGTGGAGGCGCCGTTCGATTATTACGTGGTGAAAGTGCGGTGAGGCGTGCAGCGTATCTCGTGAAGTGTATTTCGTTCCGGACTCGAACGCTTCACGCTTCACGAACGACGGGATACGAGGTGACGATGATGCGACTGGTGATGATGCAGGGTCTGGCTGCGGCACTGCTCTTCATGGCCATGGCCAGCCTGGGAGAAACTCAAGTCACCTCTGATGCGCCCGGAGTGAGGCCGGAGGCGATCGTCGATTTGAAGACCGATGAAGGCATCGCGCTGGTGAAGGGCCAGTGGCGGTACAGCAACGTCAAGGTCGTCGACGTCGATCATCGCGGCCCAGGAGCCGATCTGGCGCCCTCCGGCCCACCGAATCGCACCCAGGATATCGACGTACACGCGGGCGCAGCAGACTTCGACGATTCCGCATGGGAGCAGCTCAGGCCGGCTCAACTGGAAGAGCGGCGATCGACCGGGCGTCTCTGCTTCAATTGGTATCGCACGAGCGTGACGATCCCCCCCAAGATCGGGTCGTTTGATACCGCAGGTTCGACCGTCGTGTTCGAAATCGCCATCGACGACTACGCGGAAGTCTGGGTCGATGGGAAGCTGCCGCTCGTGCTGGGCCAACCGGGTGGGCAACTCATCAAGGGCTTCAACGCGCCGAATCGAGTCGTATTGACGAAGAGCGCCAAGTCTGGTCAAAAGATTCAGCTGGCCATCTTCGGCATCAACGGTCCGCTTTCGAATCCGCCGGGCAACTTTATCTGGGTCCGCTCCGCCACGTTGGACTTTTACAAAACCAACCAGATCGGGCCGACGCAGTTCGTGAAGACTGAGATTGTGAAAGTCGATCCGGCACTCGACCAGATCATCACTCCGGGCACGCAACTCGAAAAACTCGCTGGTGGCTTCGTCTTCACCGAGGGACCGGTGTGGGTCCCGGCCACCGCCAACACATCGGGATATCTTCTCTTCAGCGATCCCAACGCCAACACCATTTATCGTTGGTCTCCTGAAGGACAGGTATCAGTCTTTCGGACAAAAAGCGGATATGCGGGCACGGACATCGGCGCATATCATCAGCCAGGATCGAACGGGCTCACGCTCGACGGCAAGGGCCGCCTGACGATCAATCAGCACGGGAACCGCCGCGTGATCCGCGTCGAGCCGCGCGGGAACATCACCGTGCTGGCCGATCGCTATGACGGCAAGCGCCTGAACAGCCCGAACGATCTCGTGTATCGCTCCGATGGCGCGCTCTACTTCACCGATCCGCCGTTCGGCCTTCCCAACGTATTCGACGATCCGCGCAAGGAACTCCCCTACAGCGGCGTCTTTTGTGTCAAGGACGGGCAGGTGAAACTGGTCAGCACCGACCTGGACGCGCCGAACGGCATCGCCCTCTCGCCGGACGAGAAGACGCTCTACGTGAACAATTGGAACGACAAGAAGAAAGTCATCTTGCGGTATGACGTGAATCCCGACTGCTCATTGTCGAATGGCCGGCTGTTATTCGACATGACGCACGCACCGGGTGACGACGCGCTCGACGGCTTGAAAGTCGATCGGAGCGGAAACGTCTACTCGACCGCACCGGGCGGGCTCTGGATCCTCTCGCCGGAAGGGAAACAACTCGGACTGATCAAAGGCCCGGAAGATCCGCACAACATGGCCTGGGGCGATGACGACGGCAAGACGCTTTACATCACCGCGCTGACGGGCCTCTATCGTCTTAGAATGAATGTTGCGGGAGTACGGCCATGACGGTGATAGGACGGATCGTCTGCATTGTGGTTGCACTGCTCGCTTCCGTCGAGACCAGGGCCGAGCACGTTGCTGCGAAGATCACCAGCCTCGACCCCCGCTTCGATCACCTGGTGCCGGAGGACGCAAAGCTGGAGAAGATCGCCGACGGATTCACCTGGGTGGAAGGGCCTGTCTGGAACAAGCAGGGCGGCTATCTACTCTTCTCGGACATTCCGGCGAACGCCGTCTATAAGTGGAGAGCAGGGGAAGGCACGAGTCTCTATCTCAAGAACAGCGGCTACGGCGGCTCGACTCCGTTCGCGGGAAAAGAGCCGGGCTCGAACGGTCTCGCGTTTGATGCCGAGGGTCGACTTGTGCTCTGTCGCCACGGCGATCGAGAGATCGGTCGATTGGATTCAAACGGCGGGATTACGCCGTTGGCTGCCCGTTACGGCGGCCACCGGATCAACAGCCCCAACGATCTGACGTTCAAATCCAACGGCGACTTGTACTTCACCGATCCGCCGTTTGGATTGCCCGGCGTTTTTGACGACCCGAACAAGGCGCCGGTCCAAGGTGTCTATCGTGTGGCGAAGGACGGCACGGTGACGCGGCTGATCGCCGATATCAAGGCGCCGAACGGAATAGCCTTTTCGCCGGATGAAAAGACGCTTTACGTCTCCGACGTGGATCCGAAACGCGCCGCTTGGCTCGCCTATGACGTGAATCCGGACGGCACGGTCGGCAATGGCCGTGTGTTCTTCGACGCGACCCGTTGGCGCAAGGATCCGTTCTTCGGGCCGGACGGCTTCAAGGTGGACGAGGAGGGCAATCTTTTCGGAGCACGGCCCGGCGGCATCAGCGTGATCGCGCCGGACGGCACGCTGCTTGGCACCATCGAAACCGGCCGGCCCACGTCCAATGTGGCCTGGGGCGAAGACGGCCGGACGCTCTTTATTACCGGGGAAAGTTCGGTGTACCGGCTGCGCTTGACTGCGCGTGGGGCTCGGTACTAGCCTGATGTAAGTTCTTCACTCGCCCCACGACTCAAGCCTAGTGAATCCCAAGCCGAAGGAGTCGTATGGCCGCTCAGCGACAGTCTCAGCCTTTCCCGAATCCACCGCTTCTTGCCGAGCAGCAGCGCCTTGAGGAAGACGCCAAGCGCACCGCCCATTGGAAGCGCTGGGGCCCCTACTTGAGCGAGCGCGCGTGGGGAACGGTTCGGGAGGACTACAGTCCTCACGGCACGGCCTGGGAGGCTTTTTCACACGACCAGGCCCGCTCCAGAGCTTATCGATGGAATGAAGACGGTTTGGCCGGGATCTGCGACCGCCATCAATACCTCTGCTTCGCGCTCGCGCTCTGGAACGGCCGCGATCCGATCCTCAAAGAGCGCATCTTCGGCCTTACCGGCAACGAGGGCAACCACGGCGAGGACGTCAAAGAATACTATTTCTACCTCGATTCCACCCCGACCCATTCCTACATGAAGTACCTGTACAAGTATCCGCAGGCCGCGTTTCCCTACGCGCAGCTCGTCGACGAGAACCGCCGTCGAGGCCGCAAAGACTTGGAGTTCGAGCTGATCGACACGGGGGTCTTTCATGAGAACCGCTACTTCGACGTGTTCGTCGAATATGCCAAGGCCTCGCCGGAAGACATCTGCATCCGAATCCAGGTGGTCAATCGCGGGCCGGAGCCGGCCGAACTGACCGTGCTCCCGACCCTCTGGTTTCGAAACACCTGGTCATGGGGAGCGGACATCCGGCGTCCGCGTCTGAAGCTGGGCGAGCAGGTCAACCATACGAGCGTGATCGAAACCAACCACGAATACTACGGCCTCCGGCGTCTCCTGTGCGAAGGGCAGCCGACGGTGCTCTTTACGGAAAATGAAACCAACAGCCGTCGCCTCTATGGAGATCAGGACGGAGCCCGCTACGTCAAGGACAGTTTTCACGACTACGTCATCCAAGGCGACAAGGACGCAGTGAATCCGGATCACCTCGGCACCAAGGCCGCCGCGCACTATGTCCAGACGCTGGCGCCCGGTGCGTCGAAGACCATCCGGCTACGGTTTACCAACGAGGAGAAGAACGAAGGTTTCAACAAGCAGAGTTTCGACGCGGTCTTCATGAAACGGATCCAGGAAGCCAACGAGTTCTACGACGGTCTTGCGCCGGCGAACCTGTCGGAAGACGCGAGGCTCGTTCAGCGCCAGGCTTTTGCCGGCCTGCTCTGGAGCAAACAGTTCTATCACTACGATGTCGGCCGCTGGCTCAAGGGCGATCCGGGAATGCCGGAGCCGCCGCGCGAGCGGCAGGACGGACGCAATGCGGACTGGACCCACCTTTACAATGCCGATGTCATCTCGATGCCGGACAAATGGGAGTATCCCTGGTATGCCGCCTGGGATCTGGCGTTCCACTGCATTCCGCTTGCGCTGGTTGACTCGACGTTCGCCAAGGAACAGCTCGTGTTGATGCTGCGCGAGTGGTATATGCATCCGAACGGCCAGATTCCCGCCTATGAGTGGGCCTTCGGGGACGTGAATCCTCCGGTCCACGCCTGGGCGGCCTGGCGCGTCTACAAGATCGAGAAGAAGCGGAAAGGCGTGGGCGACCGGCGCTTCCTTGAGCGAGTCTTTCACAAGCTGTTGCTGAACTTCACCTGGTGGGTCAACCGTAAGGATGCCGAGGGCAAGAACATCTTCCAAGGGGGATTCCTCGGCCTCGACAACATCGGGGTGTTCGACCGGAGCGCCCCCCTTCCGACCGGCGGCCACATCGAGCAGTCGGACGCGACTAGTTGGATGGGCATGTATTGTCTCAATATGCTCACGATCGCGCTCGAGTTGGCCCGCGACAACCGCGCCTATGAGGACGTCGCCAGCAAGTTCTTCGAGCACTTCGTTTACATCTGCCGCGCCATGAACAACATCGGCGGCGAGAAGATCGAGCTGTGGGACCGAGAAGACGGCTTCTTCTACGACGTGCTGCACCTGCCTAACGGTGAAAAGCAGCACATGAAGGTCCGCTCGATGGTGGGCCTCATTCCATTGTTCGCCGTGGAGACGCTTGATTCCGAGTTGGTCGACAGCTTGCCGCGTTTCAAGCACCGCATGCAGTGGTTCATCGAAAACCGGCCGGATTTCTCGCAGCACCTCGAAACGCAGACCCACGACGGAGGCGTGCGTCGTTTTCTCTCGCTCGTGAATCGCGACCGTTTGCGATCCGTGTTGCGCTACATGCTCGATGAGGCCGAGTTTCTCTCTCCTTACGGAATCCGGGCGCTGTCGCGGTATCACAAGGATCATCCCTACGTCCTGAACGTGATGGGGCAGGAACATCGTGTCGATTATGAACCGGCCGAATCCGGCACCGGCCTGTTCGGGGGCAATTCCAACTGGCGCGGGCCCATTTGGTTCCCCGTGAACTACTTGCTCATCGAATCGCTCCAAAAGTTCCATTACTTCCTCGGCGATCAGTACAAGGTGGAGTATCCGACCGGATCGGGGCATCCGATGACGCTCTGGCAGGTTGCCGGAGAAATCTCCCGTCGACTGACCCATACCTTCTTGAAGGATGAGCGGGGACGGAGGCCGGTTTTCGGGGGAACGACCGTGTTCCAGAAGGATCCGCAGTGGCGTGACGCAGTGCCCTTTCACGAATATTTCCATGGGGACAATGGGGCCGGCATCGGCGCAAGTCACCAAACAGGCTGGACCGGACTGGTGGCCAAGTTGATTCAGCAGAGCGGGGAGTGACGATCGTGAAGCGTCCTTCGTGAAACGTGAAGCGCCCCGAAGCGAGTGCTCAATGTTGAAGATGAATGTTGAATTGAGCATCGAGAACCGACCATGGAACATTCCTGAGCGACGCGAGATACGTTTCACGCTTCACGAGTGACGAGATACCGGTTATGCGCATTGAGAAAGAAGATTGCCAAAGCCTGGATCACGCCCTGAGCCTTGAATGGCTCGAGACGAATGGAAGGGGCGGTTTCGCCTCCGGCACCGTGTCAGGTGCTCACACCCGCCGTTACCATGCGCTGTTGCTCACCGCGCGCAAGCCTCCGGCCGAGCGATTCGTCTTGGTGAACCACCTCGAAGAATGGCTGGAGGTCGACGGCGAAACGATTCCGCTCAGCACGAATCTCTACCCGGGCGCGGTCCATCCAACCGGCTACAAGTACTGCGCAGGTTTTTCTTCCGATCCCTGGCCTACCTGGACCTTCGACTGGAGCGGCCTCACCGTGCAGCGCGAAATCCTGGCGGTCCGAGGTCGCGATCTCGTGATCGTACGATGGACACTGGTCGGCAAGAAGAATCGACAGGCGACGCTCCGCGTGAAGCCGAAGCTCAGCGGGCGCGATTACCATTCAACCCACCATGAAAACATGGGGCTCGATCGCAGCCACGAGGAAGGCGACCGGACGGTGGCGTGGCATCCCTATCCCGATCTGCCCGCCGTGCGGGCCTTCCATTCAGGAGGGTATCGCCATGAACCGGAGTGGTACCGACAGATACAGCTTCCCGTCGAGCAGCAGCGAGGACTCGACCACACGGAGGACTGGTGGTCTCCCGGCGAGTTCACCTTCACCCTTGCATCCGGAGCAGCCCAGACCCTGGCCTTTACGAGTGAACCCATCAACCGTCTCGATGTGGCCGCGGCCGTCAGACAGGAGCAGCAGCGCCGTGAGCGACTTGCAGAGGCCGCCCCAACCGCTGATCCTCTGGCTGGCGCACTCTGGCGCGCTGCGGAGATGTACCTCTCCGAGCGCGGCGACCAACAGACGGTAATCGCCGGCTATCCCTGGTTTGCCGATTGGGGACGGGATACGTTCATCTCCTTGCCGGGTCTCTGTTTGGTCACCGGACGTCTGGAAACCGCGTGGCAGGTCATCGAATCATTCGCCGCCCACGTGTCGGAAGGCATGGTTCCGAACCGCTTCCCCGATGCGGGCGAGCAGCCGGAATACAACACGATCGATGCCTCGCTCTGGTTTGTCCATGCGGTGGATCGCTATTTCGCTGTGTCACAAGATGAGGTCCGCGTGCGCGACATCGCGTGGCCTGCGGTTCTGCAAATCCTCGACGGCTATCGCCGCGGTACGCGCTACGGTATCAGGATGGAAGAGGACTGCCTCATCACCGGCGGTGTCCCCGGCGCGCAGCTCACCTGGATGGATGCGAAAGTCGGCGATTGGGTCGTGACCCCTCGCCACGGCAAGCCGGTGGAGGTCCAAGCACTTTGGATCAGGGCGTTGGAAGTCGGCGAGACGCTCGGTCGCCGGATCGGTGACGCGGATACGGCTGACCGGTGCCGCACGGATCGGGAACGGGCGATCGCGTCGTTTCGCGCTCGTTTCTGGTTCGAGGAGGGCGGGTACCTCTACGACGTGATCGACGGACCGGAAGGCGACGACGCCTCACTGCGTCCCAACCAGCTCTATGCGCTTTCGCTCGTCGATGGCCTGGTCCCGCGCGAACGAGCGCAACAGATGTTGCGCGTCATCGAAGCGCAGCTGCTCACGCCGGTCGGACTGCGGACCTTGTCTCCGAACGACGGCCGCTATCGGCCGCGCTACGAAGGCGGCGTGCACGGTCGCGATGGAGCCTATCACCAAGGCACCGTCTGGCCGTTTCTCCTCGGCCCCTTCGTGACGGCGTGGATGAAGACCTTCGGAACGAGTTCGGCGACCAAGAGACAGGCCCGAAGTTTCCTCCGCGGCCTCGAGTCGCATCTTCGAGAGGCCTGTATCGGGCAGGTCTCGGAGATTTTCGATGCGGAAGCGCCCCATCATCCGCGCGGGTGTTTTGCCCAGGCCTGGTCGGTCGCTGAGCCCTTAAGGGCCCTCGTTGAAGACTTAGGCGTGCAGAGGGAGCAGGGGAAAACCACATTAAAACGGATAGTTGTACGCCAGCGTAAGGAATCACCCTCCCGTTCGACTCAGGGGAAGAACGGCAAGCCGCTTGGTAAGAAGAAAGGACGAGGAAGGGAAGCCGGGCCGACCCTTTGACGTGAACCAGACGACGATGCTCACCGCATTCTTGGCCCATATTACCCCTGCTTGCAAAGAGATCGCACACCTGTCCTCGCAAGCGATGGACCATCGGTTGCCTTGGTCTATCCGGATGAAGCTCCGACTTCACTACTGGATCTGTGACGCCTGCCTCCGCTACCGTCGGCAGCTAATCATGGTGCGAGAAGCCATGCGCCGCAAGTCAAATCTTGAGGAGAGAACGGTGGCTCAATCCGCATCCAGCCTTTCAGACGAGGCGAAGGCGAAACTGAGGCGGGCGCTCAAGACGCGGCAGGATTGAATCGATCTTCCACCCCTTGCCTCTCGCCTCGCCCAGCCTGCCTTATGTCACGGTATATCGAGGGCGCAGCGGAATCCCAGCGTCGGCCCCCAGTAGCTCATCTCATCCCAACCACGATGGCTGACATGGGCTTCCAGAGGCCGTGCGGTAAAAGAACCTCCCCGCAATACACGGAAGGAGCCCCGGGCAGGCCCCTGAGGATCGTGAGATGGAGAGACCTGGTAAAAATCTTCCCCGTACCAATCTTTGACCCACTCCGAGACGTTCCCGACGAGGTCAAAAACGCCGTATGGCGAGGCGAGGGCGGATTGGCTGCCTACCGGCTCGGTCCCGTTATGCGTCGTCCGGATTTCCCCGGACTTGAGACGGGCATTGATCACGTCTCCGCTGTTTCCCCAAGGGTAGCGTCGCCCATCAGTCCCGCGCGCGGCTTTCTCCCATTCGGCTTCGGTCGGCAGCCGTTTCCCTTTCCATTGGCAGTAGGTCCTGGCTTGTGACCAGGTGACGTTCGTTGCGGGATGCTGGCTTCGCTCGGCATCTTCGAATGCCTCTCGATCTTTCGGAGGCGTACACACTCCTGCCTCGACACACCTTCGATACTGGCTATTGGTCACTTGGTATCGGTCGAGCCAGAATGCGCTCACAAACACCCGGTGGACCGGACGCGCGTCCGGCAGGAGATCTTCCGCTCCCATGATAAATTCGCCGGCCGGGATCAGTGCCATCATCCCCTCTGACACGACAGAGCCGCGATACGCCAGATGCTCCAACGCTTCCCGCTGCGCGGCTTTCAGCCGTTCATTCGTTTTTTCCACCGAGGCCTCATCCACGATGGGAGCAATCCCGTCGCCCTGAGAGGCCTCCGGGTGAATGCGACCGACCGGGGGAGGCTGAAGGTCGCTCTTCGGTTGAGAGGCGGAAGAAGCACCGGGGAGAACGCCGGGAGGCGGACTTTCGGTGACCTTCACGATATCGATCCGAACAGAAGTGGGGACCAGCTTCTGGGCCAGACCGGCGTCGTCCTTCGCTTTGCCGATCTTTCTCCCTTTCCCCATCGTGGTGAAATCGAAGTCAGGAATATTGGCCAAAAGTGGAGTGGCATAACTGATCGGCACGGCAAAGGACATCCCCTCAGGTACGATGCCGGAAGGATGGCTGAACTTCGTCGTGAGAATCCCGACGACCTCTCCGTCGCCGTTAAAGACCGGACCTCCGCTGTTTCCAGGATTGATCGCGGCGTCCACTTGGAAGACCCGCCGGACCCCTTTGCTGCGCACCGCCACAATGCGACCTCTCGTCACGGAAACTTCCTTTAGGCCAAACTGAAATCCGACGGTGATGACTTCCTGGTCGAGGCGCACTGCGCCCGCGTAACCTAACCGCGCTTCCGAGAGTCCGACGGTTTCAATCTTCAGCAGCGCCAGGTCATGTTCTTGATCGGTACTGATCAGCGCGGCCGGGGCTCGGAACTCCCCGGACGTGACGACCACGATGCGCTTCGCTCCGGCGACGACATGCTGTGCGGTCAACACGTACCCATCGCTGTGGACGATGACGCCGGTACCGGCGGGTCTCTCCGGGGGAAAAGCCGGTCGTTCCGCCGCTGCCGCAGCGCCTCCTTGTGAGAAGACGCATAGTCCGCAAATCAATGCGAGCGTACGCATGGGTGACTACTTTCCTGGGAGAGGGATCATCACGCTGATGGCCCCCGCATTCTGACCCAACTTAAGCCCTTCGCGGGGATAACCTGTCTTATCCAGCTTGCCTTTCGGCTCGCCGTGGCAGTTCAGGCATTGACGCGTGGTGTACAACGGGAACATGAGCCGCAACGCGTTGCTCTGTTTCGTCACTTCACTGATCGCCTTTTCTCGAGGGTAGCTTGGATCGGCGAACGCCTCAAGCGCAGTGCGCTCCTCCGCATCAGGGGTATTGGCGGGGTTACGAACGACTAACGAGGTCTGTTTCAACCGGACTCCCGTTCTGACCGTAAACAGACGCCCCACGCGCTGTCCGAAGACCGCCGGAATGAACCCCTTGAATTCTATGCCCTTTCGATTGATCTCGGGCTGAGCGTCGGCGACCACGTGCTTGCCCGCTTCGACCAGGGCCTTGAGCAACGGTATCGTGCTCATAGGAACGCGAGCGGCAGCAAGGTCTTGGAGGTCGATGCCGGTCCGGCTCCTGAATACTTCCTGGAGCTGTTTTTCAAACACATTCGGCGTGAACCCCTTGTCGGCCGTCTCCGGATCGTCGAAGATCGGCTGGTTTTCATTGATGACGGAGCGGCCGGAATCGAGCAGGATGGCTAGCAGGCGGGCGGTGGTTTCAAGTTCGATGATGGTGGTGAGCGCCACTCCCTTCTCGGTTATACGCGCGCCCCTCGCTTGCGGCGCGGTACCCTGTGCATATACGAAGGTGGACGATACCAGCAACCCAATCACCCACCGGACAGCGTGGAGACGCATGAGATCCCTCACGCAGGACATGAGTAGACGAAGGCCGCCGCTTCCCGTACCGACGATGGGAACCGTGAGTGGTACGGATGTCTTGGTGGATCGTACGTTCGGTCCGGCGCTCTGTCAAGGCTAGCTCGATTCCGCTGAATCGCCACCCCTTGAGCCGTTCGCGGTTCTTCGATGACCCTGCCGGACTCCGGGCGCGGGAAACGACTTCACGGTCTTCATGAAAGGTGTCGCGGGGTAGGTTCAACCAGGAATCTATGAGCGATCTGAGAGTAAGGGAACAGGGGCTCCGCTTGTCTGCAAGGGTTCAGGCGATGAGTTCCTTGGTGAGATCGAAGTCGGCATTGTTCTTTGACCGGGGGCTTGAGTGCTCTCAAGCCCCCGGTCGGTGATGCGGGAACATGGAGTCTGATTCGCTCAATGTCCACGATAGATATCGATCATAACGTTGTCGGCATCCAGCTCGAGCGTGACGGACTGACCTTCCCGTAAAACAGATAGTTTGTTGCCCGCCAAGGCATCCACGTCAACCCGCTCAAATCCTTCGGGCGTGGAGATTTGAATCTCGGTCCAATAAGGATCGGCGTATTTCAGGGTGCCGGAAACAAAGTGATGGTCGGGGAAAAAGCGATCGGTCTTGGCGGCGTCCATTAGGACGTTGCCGGAATCGACGATCATGTTGACGGTGTCTCCGATACGCGCGTCGTACAACCCGACTCGATCGGCCTTGTTGGGGCTAATGGTCCGAAACTGGAGACTGCCGCCGGTTTTGACGAACAACACACCCGAATGAATCTTCGTGATCACCCCGCTGAACCCGTAATGGCTGGCTTGGAAATTCTCGGTCCCCGCCTGCGCCGCCAGCGGCACGGCGAGCAGCGCCGCCGCTATTGTCAACGCTGCACTCTTGTTACCCCGCATGACGTCACCTCCTGTCTGCTGTATTCCGTCATTCCGAGGACGACGTACGGTCTCGGCTGAGCCGTTGCTTTGAGTGTCGTGCCGCGCTACTAGTTCCTGCCCTCCGACCCAGCCGAGGCCGTCTCGAAGGGAGGTTAGAACGAGCCTCCCCCCACCGTTGGAACGGCGATGTTGAACTCCTGAATCGGCGTCACGATCAGCCCGAAGTTGTACAACTCATCGGCGGCCACGTCGTTGATGCCATGGTCACGGTTCTTGAGCATCTTGAACCACTTGCCCATCTCTTTCTTGACCAATGCCTGGTCGCCTTTGCCGAGCGCCTCTTTGACGACCATCAGTTTCCCAAGGTACGGGTCCCAGTCGGACGACGGGTAGCTGCTCTTGTAGAACCCCACGGAGTTGGCGAGCTCGTCGACCCAGTTGGTCTGCACCTCGGCCTGGCTCGCGGTGGCAAGGAACAACCCGAAGCACAGGCCTACCATCACCGCCACGGCACATGTTGGTCTCATGGTGCACCTCCCGATTCAGATCGATTCACATAATCCTTCCCCCACAGACCCACGCCGTATCCTTCACCGCCGCTTACGGGTACAGAATGAAATCATGCGCGGGCTCCACTGTCGTGAACCCGCCCGGGGCACTCATCGGCTTTTCGTTGCCCGGCATTTCCGGCACCCTCATCGGCTCCTCTTTGCCCTTGTCCAATTCGCCGGCCTTCGGTTCCATC
Source organism: Nitrospira sp. (assembly GCA_037445005.1). Taxonomy (GTDB): domain Bacteria; phylum Nitrospirota; class Nitrospiria; order Nitrospirales; family Nitrospiraceae; genus Nitrospira_C. Next base: position 16,229 of record JBBILH010000014.1, on the reverse strand, counting down.
TGTTGGGGCGAATGGTCCGGATTCGACAGATCCTTCCCCGAATCGAGAATTGGGCCGATCGGGTGCGCCGACGGCTGTTCCGCCGCAAGAACAGGGAGACCGAACAACATAATCGCGATCGCCACAAGCCCCGTCAGCAGCAGCCCCTCTCCTGTGGACTTCCTCCATTTCATGGCGCGACCTCCTTCGTGAAATGCTCTCTACCGTCGTCCGTCTATGTGGTCGGTCAGCGTCCCTTCACGGATGAATCGTATGATGCGACGCCATGAAGAGCTATTGCCCGAAGGGTGGATTTGTTCTCACTCCTTCGGGTGAGCCGGTTGCGTCAGCCGGTCTGCAGGAAGGAGAGGATGGCCTCTACGCGGCCGTTCACGTGAAGCTTCTGGTAGATGTGGTGGAGGTGAGTCTTGACCGTGTCCAGAGAGACGCCCAGGTGATCGGCAATCTCTTTGTTGCCTTGTCCGGAGGCCGCGAAGGCGAGAATCTCGCGTTCCCGGTCGGTGAGCAGCGCCAGTCCGCCCGGCGAGGCGTTCGGCGATTCGTGTAGGGCCGACACAGCCCGGTGCGCGAACCCGTCCGGCATGAAGGGCGAATGAAGCGGCTCGCCGCGACGGGTCGCCCGTATGATACGCAGAAACTCGGCATGGTCCGCGTCCTTGAGGATGTAGCCGCAGGCGCCGGCCCGGACGGCGGCGACGATTCTCGCGTCTTCGTCATGCACCGAGAGCATCAGGATTTTCACCTCGGGCAGGCAGTCCCTGATGAGTTTGGTCGCAGTGACGCCGTCGAGCCTCGGCATATCCACGTCCATGAGAATCATGTCGGGCTTGAGTTTCAAGGCCTGCTCGAACGCGTCCCGCCCGTCTATCGCTTCTCCTACCACCCGAAGGTCCCGTTCCCGTTCGAGCAAGAGTCGCAGACTTTGTCTGAACAGTCGTTGATCCTCAGCGATCAGCAGCTTGAGCGGCATATGTTTCCCGCCTCATGGGCAACACGAGAGAGAAGATCGCGCCGCCTGAGGGCCCGTTCGTCGCGGTAATTCTTCCACCGTGTGCTTCCATGACGAGGCGACAGAAATGCAGACCGAGCCCGCGGCCCACCCTGATATCTCCGACCTCCTTCTTCTTGAAGAAGAGATCGAAAATATGTGGAAGGTCTTCGACGGGGATCCCCGGCCCGTCGTCCGCCACCAGGATCGTCACCGAATGAGACTCTGTTTCTTCTTCCCGATACCCAACGGCTCTCCCCCGCTCTTCTCTCACGGTCACAGCAATGACACCTCCGGGAGGAGAGAATTTCATGGCGTTGTGGACAAGATTGATGAGCACGCGCAAGAGGCGCCGGCCGTCTGCCTTGAGCTGCACATCGTCGGACGGCAAATCGATCGTCAATCGGATACGCTTCGACTCTGCCTCGGTCCGGAAGAGATGGCCCACCTCGTCCGTGAGTTGTTTGAGCGAGACCATCGAAGTCAATAGCGGCAACCCCGAGTAATTCTCCTGGTACACATCCAACATGTCGTTGATCATGCCCAGCAATAGATCGGTCGTGAACAGCATGTCTTCGTGCCAGCGTTCCAGAGTTGCAGCGCCCGATTCCTTTTGGTCAGAGAGGAGTTCCAATGTCTTCTTAATACCCACAAGCGGATTTCGGATGTCGTGCGCGAACATGGAGGCGAACTGGCTCAACGAGGCCAACCGTTCGGATCGCAGGAGTTGTTCCTGCAACTGCTTTTTCTCGGTCAGATCCGTCAATTGGACCATCACCGCTTCGACGGCTCCGTTCTTTTCGAGCGGCACCAGATCCACCTCCATGATAAGAAGATCGTCGGTCGGTCCCGACATGTTCAATTCGCCGGCCGCGATTTCCCGGCCGTTCAGGAAGGCCTCCCTCAGTAGATTGCGTAGTCTCGGGCGGTCCGCATCCATGAAGAGCGACGACACGGGCATCCCGATGACCGTGCTGGCCGGACGCCAGAGCTTGATTTCTCCTCGGCGATTGAGGTCTCGGATCAGTCCGCCTGCATCGACGAGCATTCGGATTTGGAGAGAGTGGTTCCACAACATCCGGTAGTGTTCTTCCGATGTAACTAATTCGCGGTTCGCCCGTTCAAGGTCAGCCACGTAATGTTCACGCTCCATCGCCGCTCGCGCGAGTCGTTGGGCGAGGTCGTCGAAGCTACCCGCCAAGGCATCCAACTCCACGATGCCGACGGGTTGTGCCGCTGCCGGCGCTTGGGGAACTACGGCCTGCCCGAACTGCTCCATCCGCGCGACCAGTGCATTAATGGGTCGCACGATGCGATGAGCCAGCCGCCACCGGAGAAACACGACGATGCCGACGGCCAAGAGACCAAATGCGGCCAAGCGGCGCATTAAGACCGTAAGAGGAGCATAGGTTTCTTCCGGATCCTGGCGAACCAGAATGAACCACCTCCCGGCCTGCGCGATATCGGAACGGAGGGCGACCGGCGCCACGCCCACGATGCCGCCGGCATTCCCATGACCATCGTCCTGCGCTTCCAGCCAAAGCGCGCCGGAAATAGGGTAGGTCGTATCGAACAGCGCCCGTCCTTCGGCTTGGACTACGCGATGTTGGGCAGGAGGAAGAACCGGACAGGCGAGAACGAGGCCTCCGCTATTCAGCAGCATGACGTGTCCGGTTTCACCGATACGGCTGCGAAAGACGGAGTCAAACAGCTGGTCTTTCTCGATCACGACCTTTATCGCGCCGATGACTGCTCTCCGGTGATCCGTGACTGGAACGGCCACTTCCCAGTATCCGTACCCCGCTTCGTTCGACCGCAGTTCTCCCGCCCAGAGTTTTCGTTGCTCAAAGACGACGGGCCACCAGAGTTGCTGGTTGTAGTGCGTCCTGGTGGCATCGCTGGTGACTCCACCCACCGAGCGGCCCTGACGGTCCAAAACGACCATCGAACGAAAATAGCGTAGCTGGCTTTCACGCCACCGTTGGAACGCGGGCCGATCGAACGCCACGCCCGTCCCGCCCGTGACGGCTTCCACGACCTCCGTCGTCGAAGCCAGGCGTTCGACCCATTCCACTTCTTTGTCGAGAATCAGGCCGACTTTATCGGCGCTTTGATGGGCAAGTTCTTGGAACGTGAGGCCGATCGCGGCGCGGAGCGATTGTTTAGCGTACCAATAGGCATAGGCTAATCCGATCGTGCCGGCGAGCAGGCCTATCGAGAGGACTGAAAGGGTGACAAGACGCTGGAGACTGACTCGCTTCCTCATACAACACGAGAGGGCGAAATCAGAATGAGAGGCCGTCCGCCTTCCCATCATCCAACGCCCCTCTGAATGCAAAGTCAAGGGGACTCAACAGGCGGGGACAGGCCGGCTGTAAGCATTGGGCGATCCGGGAGACTCTCTCTTATGCGTATTGGAATCCTTCTCCTGGCAGTACTGCTCACCGGATGCCAAACACCGCCTTTCCTTGATCAACGAGAAGAACGGGCTTCTTCCGTCATGTCCTTATGGCGAAGCTATCAACAATGTGCTGCAAGCGATGATCCGCTTCTCCTCGGACTGCTTGTCGCTGAATTTGATTCGGCCACCATGGCCGGATCAGAACCGCCAAGCTGGATGAAGGACTGGGGCGAACATGTGAGGCGACAGCCGCTTCGGACGTCTGTCGATCCCCATGCACTCGGTGCAGCTTGCATGATCAGAGCAGCTTCGGTTTTGGCTGAGCAACATAGGCTCCCAGAAGCGCGGGCGCTCTACCACAAGGTGCTCGACCGCTATCCCAAGCATGAATGGGCGTACTATTACGAGCAAGCAACCCATGCGCTCAGTGTTTTGCCGCCGGCCGGTTCCCCCGTCGTGGCCCTTCGCGCCGTCAGTTCCTCAAGCGCTCAGTAACTCGTTTTCTCTCGCTCCACAGTAAGAATCCCTCGCGTCACGAGACTCATCACTCAGAAGGCGAGGTGAACCATGGAATCAAGAGTCTTTTGGATAATTCAACATCTCAAGGGCTTCGCACAGGACCTCCGTTTCACCGCGAAGTGCTGGTGGCTGTCCCAGCACGTCGATTTTCTCGAGTGGCGGTGGCGCGTGGACGGACTACTGCCGTCGTCGCGGCCGGCTTTGGTGCCGGTCCAGCGAAATGGTCTCCGTGTCGTGCGCTCGCGCGCGGCATACACCGCTCGTCATTGCTCGATCGAGACACTGCGTCGGAAAGTCTCCAAATCCGCTCGCCATCGAGTCGTAACTGAACCCTTCGACTTTCAGACTTGATGATATTGAGATTCCGGCGCGATCGACGAAACCCGAATCGTTTCAACAGCCTATTAAGATGGAGGTCGCCATGTACTGCCCTAGCTGCCGACGCACGATGCTCAGCACCAGCTGCCAGGAGTTTCAAGATGAGCGAGGCGCTATGACGATTACGCGCTGGCGTTGCAGCCCTTGCCACGAGACGGCGGAAGAAATATGGCTCAGCGCAGGCTATCGCCGATCGAGTCCGACGAGCATCCGGTATTCGGTCGCCGATCCTGGACGGCCAAAAGCGCCGGCCCGTTCGTTCGGCGGAAGCAGGAAGGGATCGCTTGTATATGCGGGAACCTGTTGATGCCCTGAGGAATCATTGGCCCGAATATTTCATGGAAGGGGTCGGTCTCGGCCTCTTCATGATTTCTGCGGCGGTGGTGACGACGGCTTTGGAGCATCCGCACTCCGCGCTGCATGCCGCCTTTCCCGACCCGTTCCTGCGCCGTGTCGTGATCGGCCTCTGCATGGGCCTTACCGCGATCGGCCTCATCTATTCGCCCTGGGGCAAGCGGTCGGGCGCGCACTTGAATCCTGCCGTGACGCTCACGTTTTTTCGGCTCGGTAAGATCGACGGGACCGATGCGCTGTTCTATGTCGTCGCGCAAGTGCTCGGTGGATTAAGCGGCCTCCTGGCCGGCGCCGCCGTCGTGGGAATGGCTATTGAGCATCCGGCAGTGAACTATGTGGTAACAGTGCCCGGACGCTCAGGGGTGCCGATCGCCTTTCTCGCAGAAACGATCATCTCATTCGGGCTGATGCTGACCGTCCTATTTATCTCGAATCATCGGACGATGGCCGCCTTCACCGGCGTGATCGCCGGAGGTCTTGTCGCCGCCTACATTAGTCTCGAAGCGCCCTTCTCCGGCATGAGCATGAATCCGGCTCGCACCTTTGCTTCCGCTCTTCCCGCCCGCCTCTGGACGGCCTTCTGGGTCTATGTCACGGCGCCTTTCCTGGGGATGTTGGCGGCGGCTGAAGTGTATGTTCGGGTCAAGAGCCTGAAAGAGGTCTACTGCGCGAAGCTCCACCATCAGAACTCCGCGCGGTGCATCTTTCGCTGCCGCTATCATGAACTAAACAGCGCGGATAAACCGTCACGGTGATTTGCCTCTCGACACGACCGGAGAATGTGACAAGAAACGGGGAGAGGAGGCGGTTCAAACCGCCTCCTCGGTAGGAGGACTGAATCTTTCAGCGGCGGTTGGCCTGATCTCGCTTGCAGCTTTCCTCCGCCAGCATCCGCTGCCCGGACGAGGCGTCTTTGGGGATGCGGGCCATGCAAGCGTCGCGCGTATCCCCCTGGGTGCCCGATGCGGCCCGGTCGCCGCTTTTTGCGCTGGCCGTCCCGACGATGCCCATTCTGACTGCTTCATCGCGCTTACAGCTTTCCTCCGCCACCTGTCTCGTGCCCGCCGACGCGGATGACGAGATTCTCCCAAGGCAGGCTTGCAGCGAATCGTTCTGCGTCGTTGCCGCGCTTGCGCCGGACGCGCCACCCGTTCCCGACGAGCCCGTCGTGCCCTCGGTCGCGCACCCACCGATCAGCAGACCTGATAGGGCAAGAAGACCCATTCCCATCACCGATTGAAATCTCATGACCCTTTTCCTCCCCAGCTAGATTGAGAGTGAACCGCACCCGGCCTGAAACGCCATTGCTCCATGTAAGGAGGCTCAGCCCGCGCCCCCCCGTCAGGGCCCCATCATTGCCAAATTCAGCGGCAGAAGCAAGAGGATAAAAGCAAACGGGGTCGGGAGAACGGTCTCTCCTGACCCCGCAGTCTGTCCAGCGCTTCAGCAAAACGGCTGCTATGGAGCGGCGTTCACTTTGGTCGCTTCCTTCACGGGCGGTTCAATCGTAATGTTCGGACCCTGCACTCTCGGCAATACGCCGGCTCCGGGTTTCTCCACGATTCGTTGATTGTCCTGATTGACCGAGAGACTTTGCTTGGAATGACCGTCGTCGAAGGCTGCGGCTTTTTCCAAAGAACCCACACCCGTGGCGTTGCCTTGTCCAGGATCATTCGCGAGCGGTTGGCCTTTGACCGGATCGACGGCCTTGCCCATGGGATAGCCCGGGTGTTTCGGCAGCATGTCCGGATTCGCGCCGGCCATTGAGACGACAACGAACACGAAGGCGTAGGCGGCAGCAATAATGATGAGAGAGGTCTTCATGGTGCAACCTCCTTAGTTAGGGACGGGATGGAACAACAATCCTCTGCGGAACGGACTGGTGGGGCACAAGGACAGAACAGGGGAGTAGACCGAAGCGTGAACAGACAGAGAGAAGACTACCCCGACTCCATAGGGCGCCTCCGAGGATTCATTCAGCTTCGCTCCCCGAAGATCGAGGAGTCAAGCGTCCACAAACCGGCTCTGTCAGCGGCTTGGTTCAGAAGGAAAGGCGGGAGGGTGAATGCTAGAAGCCGAGTTCCTTCTCAAGGTCGGCCTTCTTCTTCTCGAACTTCTTCTGATCGGCTTCGCTCTTCTGGGTGAAGGATTCTTTCATTTTCTCGCTGGCTTTCTCCATCGCCCGTTGAGACTCCTGGGATTTTTTCTCGATCTGGGCTATTTTATCCTTGGCCCTCGGAGTTCCGGCGAATTCGTAGTAGGCTCCGGCGCTGCCCTGGCTGAACGTCGGATCCGACCGTTTCATGATCGTATCGCCGCGTTGCTCCGCCCGATCTCTGGCCGATTTGTCGCCGCCCGGCAGGTACTTCATCCATAACGCCGCCATGCGGAGTTTTTCCAGCGATCGCATAGAGGCGGTTCCCACCTCGACGAGACTGCCCGTGAGTCCCGCGGCATCCTTTTCCTCCGCCTTCATCAGCCGGTCGGCGTTGGCAGAGGCGACCTTGGCGAGTTCCTGGCGAAAGGCCGGCGGAGAATTGTACGGCATACGTTCTCCGGTTTTGGAATCGGCGGGGCCGCGTCGGCCATTGTCGATGTTCCAGGCCGTCTCAAACAGGCGGAGATCATCGGGCTTCGCCTGTATGGCCTTCAGGGTCACCCGGTTCGCTTCCTGATAATCACCGATCGCCTCGAAGTAGCCAAAGGCCGAGGTGTGACCGGGGTACAAGGCTCCTTTTGCTTCGGCGGATTTGGCCAGGTCGCGGCCGACCTTCGGCAGATTGGCCTTGGCTTTCGCCGACGCGTCCTTGTCGTAGGAGCCGATGCAGTCGTTCCCGACCACCGCGCGGTAAGCGTTGAACAACTCCGCAGGCTGACCGGACTGCTCTGATTTCTTCATGGCGGCTACTTGCAACAGTGCCATTTTCTTTTCATCGTCGGCCAGGCAGGGATCGTCCGCGAGGACGGGCGGCACGGCAAGGACCAGCGCCAGGAGGGTGCAGCCTAGGATTCTCAATAGCGTCATCGGAGGCTCCTTCGTCATCGCCCGAATATGCCCTTCATCATCTTGTTGACGTCGATCGCAGGCTCGCCCTCTTCGGTCTTGGGCTTCCTCCGCTCGCGGCTCCGCCCCCGCTCCTGAGAAGATTCCCCGCCCATCATCATCTGGCCCATCATGGCGCCCATGTCGTTCTTTGTATAGCCGGCGGGAATCTCAAAGAGCGCAGGATCCTGCTTTTCGATCTTCAGGTTGGTAAGTTCGCTCGTCATCCGTATTTTCTTTTCGCCCTCCTTCGAGAGGAGGTCCATTTTTACCGTGATCCCTTCTTTGGTGGTCCAGAAGAATCCTCCAAACTTGCCTGAGCCGTCCTTCCTGACCGCAACGACCTTGGACTTCGTGGTCTTGATGCCGTTGATCGTCTCCTGTCCCACGTCGGACTGCTCGACGATGTCGAATCCTTCCATCCCTTGGGTGTTCGAGGAGTCCATCGGCATTTCCATGTACATGTTGCCCATCAATTGCCAGACGACCTTTTTGTCCTTTCGGGTGATGGTGGTCATGCCTTCCCCACCGCCCATTTCCATGCGCTCCTTGTCGGCCGTATGGTACACGCGGGACTTCATGGTCATACCGCCTTCGGTTTCCATCATGCTGTCGGCAGAGTAATCCACCTTGACTTCCGGCGGCTGGGCGGCCCCTGCCGCCGACGCCAGTAGCCCCATCGACAAAACCAGAGCGACATGTTGCAGCGATTTCATGACCGATCCTCCTTTAACAGCATGGAGTCAGTTGAGCTCAGCGAGGCTATCGGGATTTCCGTGGCGAGTCAATACGTGGATATGCCTGTGTCCGGAGGATCCGGCGCTGCCCTGGAAGGGCGGCGAAAGGCCTACTGCGTTCCCGGCACCGACTTGCGATTGGCCGTGCCCTGCAAGTCCATGTCGAACATGATGGGGCTGTCCGTTTTTTTCGGTTCCAGGCGGACCGGCATCCGGTCCACCATCAATTTCACCAGCGGTACGGCCGCAATGTACGGAGTCTTTTCCGACGGGATCGAGTAAAGCGCGATACGAATGGTGTGGAGCCTGGTGGCAGGCGTCACCTGAGGTGCGAGGTCCTTGGCGATAAAGCCCACAAGGAGTCCGCTCCCATCGGCCAGCTTGTGCACCTCGAAGGCGTGAGCGCCCGGCGCCACCTTTTCGATCAAAAGGTCGGGACTCTGCGTCACCAGTGCCATGCCGAGCGGCTGCGATGCGATAAATCCGAAACTCCCGACCGGGGCTTGCGAGAAGGGCAGTTTCGGGGTGCTCAATTCAGTCACGCCGTTCTTGGCGCGCAACTGCCTGCGCAGTTCCTGCTCGGTGCCGGCAGTCTCGATGACCACGGCTGCGGGCGCGGCTTTTTGAACCGGCAGCACCTCCGTCTTTCCTCCGCCTCTGGCGGCCTGGAGCGGAGACGAGGAGAGTAAAGGTGCGGAGGCGATCAGTAGAAACGTCAGTCCGTAGCAGGGTATAGGAGATAGCCGAATCATAGCTGGTCCTTCATTGTAGTGGGGCATGTCGTTCTATGGGCGTTACCGGCTCCGTCAAATCAATACCACAAGCAAGGCCGTGATCGCTATTGTCGGGGTATCCGCCACGACCGGCCGTGAGGCGCCGGTGTAAGGGGAACGATTATTCCTAGGTTGCCGAAAACAGGGTCAGCTTGACGGCATAATACGCTCTGCCCAGCCATTCCCGGATCACAATTTCCGATTTCAACAACTCGGTCGCGGTGGGGATGACGTCCAGAATGGTCACGGCGCTGGTGGTAGTCGGATCGAAATCGACGGGGAATGGAATGACCTTCAATCCGTGCGCGGAGAACAGGCGCCGGGCACGGGTCATGTGAAAGGCCGACGTGACAAGGATGATCTGTTTGCCGGGGCCGAGTTGCCGGCGGACCTCCCTGGCTTCGTCTTCCGTGTTCTCGACCGTCGAAGTGACCGCGATGCGTTCGGCGGGTACCCCCAACTGGACGGCAAAGGGTTTGAGGACTTCTCCCTCGGGCGGATTGGCGGGCAACCAGGGAAGCGTGCCGCCGGTGAAAATGAGCAACGGGGCTTTCTCGGCCTTCAGCAACTCGACGCCGGCAAAGAACCGGTCGGGATCTCTCCATTCGGACACCGTGCCGCCTCCGGCCAGAGGGGCAGAGGTGAGCATCCCGCTGAGTACGACGATCGCGTCGCCGGTCGGAAGCGTTGCAATGACCGGACGCGATGCGAAGTCTTCGATCGTGCGAAACATGAGATTCGACACGAGGGGCATGCTGAGTCCGGCGAGCAGTATCAAACCGGCGACGATGAACAGGCGTTTTCTCGTCACTGCCGCCGCGATCAGGGCGACCAGAATAAGCCCGATCGGAAGAAAGAGCGCTGGGAGAATTTTGTGGAGATACATCATCACGATCCGGACTCCCTATTGCCGCATAAGCGCCGAAGGGCCCCGTCTGTGCCGCGGGAAGCGCCATCCGGGGATATCATCAGTCGGTTCCGCCGCGCCGCCGCTTGAGCTTGTGCCCGACCTGCACGATGGCTTCGATTGCCGGCGTAAGTTCATGGCCGAGATCGGTCAAGGCGTATTCGACCGTCGGCGGCGAGGTCGGCATCACCCGGCGAGTGAGGATGCCGTCTTGCTCCAACCGCTTGAGCCGCGCGGAAAATACTTTCGGCGAGACGCCGGGAATGTCGGCCATCAGTTCGCTGAACCGCCTTGGCTCTTCCCGTAGATACCAAATCACGTTCGGCGTCCATGCGCCTTTCAGAAACCGCATACACGCGGTGAGCGGGCAGCCTGCGGGCGGCGGCGCCACCTTCGATTTCCGGCGTTTGACAGCCATCCGATGACCTTCCTGGGTGTTGCGGCTCACTTTCCAAATGGAAAGCTCAAAGTGCAGTTACCAAAAGATAGCATATTGCCTTGTGCCAGCGCACGCCTTAGCTTGTCTTTCGGCAGAAACGGCTGTCACTTCACATTCATTCATCCAAAGGAGCTGCATCATGACCATCAAGAAGACCGCCATTGTCACCGGCGCATCCAGCGGGATCGGGCTCGGCCTCACGACCGCTCTGCTCGAACATGGGTATCGCGTCGTCGCCAATTCGAGACGCATCACGGGATCCGACGCTCTCGCGCCCTCGGACGAGCTGGCGCTGATCGACGGCGACATCGCCAGCCCCGAAACGGCACGGCGTATTATCGACACGGCCTTCCAACGGTTCGGCAAGGTCGACGTGCTGGTCAATAACGCCGGCATCTTCATCCCCAAGCCCTTCACGGACTATTCGACCGAAGACTTCGAGCGGCTGGTTTCGACGAATCTCACCGGCTTTTTTCATGTGACCCAGCAGGCCGTCATGCTGATGAAACAACAGGGAGCCGGTCACGTTGTGAACATTACGACCACCTTGGCCGACCAGCCGGTTGCCGGCGTGCCGGCCTCGATCCCGGTTCTGACGAAAGGCGGGTTGAATGCGGTGACGGCCGCCCTTGCCATCGAGTACGCGGGAGCAGGTATTCGATTCAACGCCATCGGCGCCGGGATTATCGACACGCCGATGCACAAGCCGGAGACACATGGGTTCCTCAAGACGCTGCACCCGATTCAGCGGATCGGCAAGGTCTCGGAGATCGTCGATGCGGTGCTCTACCTCACCGAGGCCACCTTCGTCACGGGCGAAGTGCTGCACGTTGACGGCGGCGCCCATGCCGGGAAATGGTGAACGAACGGGTCCGAGCGCTCTTCGCGAGCGCTCGGACGATCCAAGGAGAGGACGCCTATCATGCCGTATGTCCTGATGCAAGTGACGCGCGAAGGCGTCACCCTCGAACAAAAGGAAGCGCTGATCAAGGGAGTGACCGATTTGTTGGTCACAGTGCTGAACAAGAATCCGGCCCAAACCTTCGTCGTGATCGAAGAAGTCGACACCGACAACTGGGGCGTTGCCGGTATGACGGTCACGAAATACAGAGAGCAAGAGCGACTCGCCGCTGGGCATTAGACGAGGTGCGAGAGAAAGAGACCGCCGCGCCTTTCGAGAGACTCCCTTCGACTCGCTCAGGACAAGTGGCTCAACAGGCTCGCCACAAGCAGGGTAGGCCGTGAAATGGGGACCGAGTTGTGTTTTCAATCCGAGAAGTAAATGTTAGACAGTCTGTTTGATCAGACGTGCGTGAGTCATATCGCGCTGGGTTACGGGGCGAAGATCTGCAGCAGGAACAGTGGCAATGGCCGCCGTTTCTCCATGAAGTGTGAGAAATTCTACTTCAAACGCCTCGCCTGCTCGGTGCATATGGATTACCGTTCCGACGTCACCCGCTTTCAAGCCCTCTGCCGTGAGATCGTTCGTCAGAATCACCCGTTCATGTTCTTTGATCATCCTGGCACCTCAAGCGGATGCGCCGTTATCAATCTGGGGCTCGAACTCCCCACTTCAAGCATCCAAACCGTTCGCACGCGAGGGTTGCGACCGTCAGACGACTCAATCGAACCATCGACAGAATACCGCGTCCCATGCGGAGATTCTACTGTTATTGAGAGAGGATTGGCTGGGAGGATGGCAGGCTTCCGGCTCCGGCGGCGGATCACACGTGCATAACCGCGTCGCTGCTGGGCTCCACAACTCGGTCCATTCCGACGGCGTCGAATGGACCTTCGAACAACGTTCGCCCTCGCTCGAAGCGACCGCAGCCACGCGGCCATGCGATCCGCCGCAAGTCGCCGACCCAGCCCGCCATGCTCCCAGCCAGAAGGGAAGTGCACACGAGCAAGCTTGGAGGGACCATTGGAGTTTTAGATAACCAAGGACAAGGCTCAGCAGAAACAGCACCGAACCGCCGCGCGCCATTCGAGAGACTCCCTCCGACTCGCTCAGGACGAGTGGCGCAACAGGCTCGCCACAAGCAGGACAGGCTGCAAAACGGAAGCGCATCCCACCCTTGTCCGTCTGATAGCGTATATGCTATCGTCCTGCCAGAGGAAGTATGGCCCGTCCATCAAGCCGGCCACCGTTAAGCCGACTGGTTTATGACGGCGCCGTGTTCACAATTGAGTCCTACGTTGCCCCGAACGGAACCGCGCCGGCGGAAGAATGGCTCGATCATCTTCCGCTTGGAACTCAGCAGAAGTTTGCCGCACTTTTTGCCCGGATGGGCGACACGGGAAAGATTTGGAACGAACGGAAGTTCAAGCACCTCACGGAAACGGATCAGATTTTTGAATTCAAGGTTGAGACCGATCGTGTCCTGTGCTTTTTCTTCGTCGGTCGACGATTGATCCTGACCCATGGATTTCGGAAGTCCGGCGACAAGATGCCGAAACGAGAAATTGAACGGGCCGAGACCTACAAGCAAGACTTTGAAGGGAGGGTGAATCGTGAAGAGTAAGGCAACGCGAGCAGGTAAAGGATGGCTGAACAGAAAACTCGCCAGTCCAAAATTCCGCCGGGGCTTCGAGGAAGAAGCACAGAAACTGGCCATCGGGGAGCAACTCTCGCGGCTTCGGCAAGAAGCGGGGCTCACCCAGGCGCAGGTCGCCAAGCGCATCGGCACGACCGCCTCGGCGATCAGCCGGTATGAAAACGCGGAATACGACCGCTACGAACTCCGCACACTTCAACGCATCGTCCGGGCCTGCGGGGGACGCCTCGAACTCACGCTGGAGCCAGACCCCAAGGCCAACCGAGCCGCATAGATCGATACCGCCGCGCGCCATGAAACGGGGGCATTTAGTTCATCTTTACGCTACGTTAGATCAAGAGTCGAACGATGCCAGGACGAAGTGGAATTTCTTGCCCCAATCACATAATATGCTACCTTGTTTACAAGGAGGATCGCGCCATGCCTGTCAAGGCAAAACCTACCCCCAAGAAGGGAAAAGCTTCCGTTGAGAACCAATACCGTGAGATTTTTGGTGACAATGACGAAGCTCAGCCAGAACAACCCATGTTCTTTAATCAGCCCAGCCCTTACAAGCAGATAAGAACCGTCACCACATACGGCGCGTACGAAGATCCCGTCTAGCTTTAGCGATTCATGCCCAACTGGAAAGATGTCCTCAGCGAGATTCAGCGCTACCAGCAAGTCCACGGCAGAGAAGCGAAGTTCGCTGTGGACATCATCCGCAGGAAGTATCTCAAGCGGTTAAATCGCCACACAAACCGCAATATCATCGCCTATTATTCAGGTTGGCTTTCGAAGCCCGATATCCAGTCCGATATCAACGATGAAGATAAGAACGGCTTTATGATGGCCGTTCATAAGCTCGACAAGAAAAAGGGACTGGACCTAATATTGCACACCCCTGGCGGCAGTGTCTCTGCCACACAATCAATCGTGGACTACCTGCATCAGATTTTCAAGAAGGACATCCGTACATTTGTTCCTCAGATTGCAATGTCGGCTGGAACAATGATCGCCTGCTCAAGTAAAGAAATTTGGATGGGGCTTCATTCAAACCTCGGCCCTATTGATCCCCATCTGAATGGATGGCCAGCGTATGGAGTAATTAGTGAATTCAAGCGGGCATGCGAAGAAGTCAAAGATGACCAGACCAAGATTCCGATCTGGCAATCAATTATCCGCCAATACAGACCGACGTTCCTGAGCCAATGTGAAAATGCTATTGAATGGTCAAACACTTTTGTGCAGGAGCAGCTGGTCACAATCATGTTTCGAGGCCAGGCTGATGCAACAGGGAAAGCCAGCAAAGCAGTAGCGCATTTGACGGACTACACTGGTAACAAGTCACACGCTCGCCACATTCACGTTGATGAATGCGAGAAAATCTTGAACATCAAACGAATTGAGTCCGATCCAAAGCTCCAGGACATCCTGTTGACTGTTCACCACTGCTACATGCACGCGCTCATGAACACCAATTCCTTCAAGATGATTGAAAATCACCTCGGCGCTGCTTTTGTGAAACAGGCAGCGACGGTTGTGATGCCCAACCAATAAATTTCGTTTCCTACATCTCCCTTCTCGGCAAGAACTATCTATTTCGTCCCTCTCGCTCTTGGCGCATCGAGCGAGCGCTCACTTATGCACCGGTCCCTCCAAGCTTGCTCGGCCCCCCTCAGTAATGGGGGAGACGGGGGTTTTACCTGCGACATGCGTGGAGGCTCGGGACCCGCACTTGGTGAGTATTTGCGACCAGCCCTTGGCTGGCGACGCCGATGTTTCATGTTCCGTTCGGCGAAGCTTGGAACGGAACGAGTTTCGGCGTTGAGCAAATGGAACCTTAGTGCGGTCGAGCCGGAGCGCTGGAGCAGGTAGGGCCCCGTCTCTGCATACGAATGATCCTTCCAAGCTTGCTCGTTTTCCCCTCCCCGTCGTGGGGAGATGGCTGGCTTGCGATGCGACTTGCGAGGGGTGCATGGCCTCGTGGGCGCGGTCCGCCGTAGGCGAGACGGCGAGCACTGTTCGCAGTTCCGTTCGGACGGAGTCCCGGACGGAACAAGTTGCACAGCCGAGCGGCGACGAGGCCATGCGGCTTCACCCCTCGCCGGAGCAGAGCGGGCACGCCATCTCCATACCCTTCCACCATCCTGTAAGACCTCCCCCCTTCATCCGACTACCCGCCATGCCCTCTCACTACGACATCATTATTATTGGCACCGGCCCCGGCGGCGGGACGCTGGCCTATAAGCTCGCCCCGTCTGGCAAGAAGATCCTACTGCTCGAACGCGGCGGGTATCTGCCGCGTGAGAAGGACAACTGGAATACCAAGACCGTCTTCATCGAAAACCGCTACAAGGCCAAAGAAACCTGGCACGACAAGGACGGCAATACCTTCCACCCCGGCATCCACTACAACGTCGGCGGGAACAGCAAAGTCTATGGTGCGGCGCTCTTGCGCATGCGAGCGCAGGACTTCGGCGAGGTGAAACACCACGGAGGCATTTCGCCTGAATGGCCGATCCGCTACGACGACCTCGAGCCCTATTACACCCAGGCCGAGCATCTTTATCATGTGCACGGCAATCGCGGTGAAGATCCGACTGAACCGATGGCTAGCGCGCCGTACAAATATCCCGCCCTGAGCCACGAGCCTCGCATCCAGCAACTCCATGAGGACTGGCAGAAGTGCGGGTACAAGCCGTTTCATCTGCCCGTCGGCGTCATGCGGGACGAGCAGCAGCCGGAAAAAGGCGCCTGCATCCGCTGCAACACCTGCGATGGCTATCCCTGTCTGGTGAATGCGAAGGCCGATTCGCAAGTGGTCTGCGTCGATCCAGCACTCAAATATGACAACGTGTCATTGGTTACTGGTGCATTAGTGACGAGGCTGGAGGCAAGGGGCAATGGGCGAGAGGTATCGGCAGTTCATGTGGAACGGAACGGAGAGAAAGAAACCTATTCAGCCGATATCGTGGTCGTCTCAGCCGGTGCGATCAATTCGGCGGCGTTGCTGCTCCGGTCGGCGAACGACCAGTATCCGAACGGTCTGGCGAATTCCTCCGACCTGGTCGGCCGCCACTACATGTGCCACAACAACTCGGCCATGCTCGCGATCTCGAAAACCCCCAATCCGACCGTCTTCCAAAAGAC
>JBBILH010000013.1:49971-51261 GCA_037445005.1 Nitrospira sp. | reverse complement strand
GCAAAAAGGGCCAGCAGATGCTCGATAGCCCCATCCGCCTGCGGGACGGTCCAGTGTTTCTCTTTGGGATGCCACCACCGCCCGGCGACGGTTTTGATCTTGGCAAGGAGTTCCGTGGAATACGGCATGAATACCATGAGCCGTCCCGCGCCACCAGGCTTGATATGAATCGAGCCCGTCAACTGTCTCAGAGGTGGGGGATCCACCTGAACCTCCTGGCCGTCTCAACGCTCGCGCGTCGCATGCCCATTCATCGCGCTGATGCGGTTTCCCACCCGGTAAGCGCAGCAAAAGCGATGCCGCTGCATAGGATACGTCCAGAGAGATTCTCTCCACGCGAGCCCAATGTGTTTGTATCGGAAGAGATAAAGAAGTGTATCTCAGGTTGAAACTGGCTGCGACGAGAGAATGGTATCTTAGCCCCTGGTGTAGAAGGGTAGGCTGGTGACAGTGGCCACGTGCTTTTCCCCGTCGATATCGACGGAGAGCACGGTGCCGGGTTTGCTGAAGTCTCGGAGCGGAAATGCGAACGCGATCACGGCTCCCAACTGGGGCGATTGCGTCGCGCTGCTGATCCAGCCCACTTCGCGATCGCCGCTGAAGAGCTTGGCGCCATGCGGTGGAACGACGGGTTCTTTCAGCACCAATCCGACTAGATGTCGCCGCACGTTCCCGTACGTATCCATGCGCGCGACGACTTCTTGCCCCGGGTAACAGCCCTTGCTGAGGCTGAACGCCTTGCCTTCGAGATTCGCTTCGGGCGGCACGATTTCTTCGTTCAGGTCTGGTCCGGCCGTGGGAATGCCGGCTTCGATGCGCAGCGCCTCCCGGGCCTGACTGCCGACCGGCTTGATGCCGTGCGGAGCGCCGGCTTCCATGAGGCGACTCCAGGCTGCCGCTAGGCCATCGGCCGGAATCAGGACTTCGTAATCCAACTCGCCGGTTTCTTCCGTGTGAATGATCAGGGCCGATTGTCCGCCGATGGCGGCTGCGATGAAACTGATGGGTTTGAGGTCTTCCACGTCGGTGCCTAATGCCGCTTTCAAGACGATGGCGGCCTTCGGCCCGCTGACCAGCAGAAGCCCCCAGCTCTCGCCGCAATTCTCCATCTTCGCTTTAGTGCCGTAAAGCAGGAATTTCCTCAGAGCGCCGTAGGTCTGGTCGCCGATTTCTCCGCAGTCCTCCAGCATGACCGAGTCAGTCTGTACGTACACGCGAAAATAGGTCAGCATCTTGCCCTTGTGCGTGAGGAAGCTGGAATAGCGCCCCTGCCCGGGTTGCAGGGGAAGA
>JBBILH010000013.1:6264-49932 GCA_037445005.1 Nitrospira sp. | reverse complement strand
CACTTTACGCGGTCTTCGCCGGTCACCCGGAGCTTTCCCCGGTGGGAAAGGTCGCAGAGGCCCACAGTTTGGCGAACGGCGCGGTGTTCGGCAGACGGATCGCCGTAGTGGGCCGGCATTTCCCAGCCGGTGACTTCTTCGAATGTGGCGCCGAGTCTCTCGTGCTCAGTATGTAATCGAGAGCGCTTCATCGTGAAATGTTGGATGATGAATGTTTAAGGTTGAATGAGCGACGCCCGACTTCAATTCAACACTCAACATTTCGCATTCAACATTATCTCCTCTAAAAGGTCTTTTGTTCGTGCCGAGAATTCATTTCGTGAGACGATCTTCGTCACGCCCATCGCCTTGGCCCGGTTCCACGTGTCGATCTCCTCGTGATTGGCAAAAGCGAGAATCGGGATCGTCCTCCAGTGGGGGTCGGCCTTGAGAATTTCCAGCGCTTGAAAGGCGTCCAGTTTGTCATCGTTCATATTTAAGATGACGGCAGTAGGCGACAGCGCCTTTGTCTTGTCGGCGATGTCGTGCTGCGTCCGGGCTCGTTCGAGCTTATAGCCGCTCGGCAACAAGGCATCCCGCACTTTTGTGTAGAAGAAAATGTCGGTGACCGCCACCAATATCGTGTTGTTCATAGGTAACAACAGCTTTGAATTTTTAGTTGTTAGTGTTTAGTCGAGCCTCCGATAACTAAGAACTCACAACTAACAATTCAAAACTTTCTCCCTTCTAGTTGAGCGAGCTGATCAGCCGGCCTAGCGCTCTCTTTGCCAGGACGTAGGTGGGGTTCAAGGCCAACGCCTGTTTGTAGCATTCTATGGCCTCCGTCCAGTTGCCTTTCTTTTCATACACTCGTCCCAGGTTCAAGTGCGGGAAGGCGGGGCTCTCGTATCGCTTGGCTTCCATGGCCCGTTTGAACCAGGGAATGGCTTCGTCGAGCTCGCCTTTCTCGATCATATAGGCGCCGATGTCGTTGTATGGATTGCCGAAATCCGGATCCCGCTCAATCGCGCGCCGGCATTCCTCGATCGCCTCGTTCAAGCGGCCCATGAAGCTGTACGTCCAGCCGAGAAAGGTGTGGGCTTCCGCGGTCCTATGCGCGGCAATCGATTGTTTGTAGAGAGACACCGCTTCTTCCAAATCGCCCTTCATCTGTCGCTCATAGGCCTGCTGGAAGAGGGTCCACGCTTCCCGCTTGTCTTCCTCGCGACCTTCGCCTTGTATTAAAAAGTCTTGGACATCCATGGCGGCTGCTGAAAAACCTCGCCGACTTTGTTCTCGGTCGCTCACGCCCCTCAACGTACCAGAAACGTACGCCTCGGGGGTATCGCTCCCTGCGGCCTCGTCGGTCGAGCTTTTTGAGCAGCCGCGAGGGAATGAGATTATTCGTTCTTGAGCTTTTTCTTAATAAGCTCCGCGCCGTAGCGGCCGGACAGCAACATCGAGCCGAAGGCCGGGCCCATGCGCGGCGTGCCGTGCACGGCGGCGACGGCGAGTCCGACGACAAAACAGTTCGGATACACTTCGCCGGTGTGATCCATCACGTCTTCTTCGGAGCGTGACACCCACATGGCGCCGTTGCCCGGCACTTCGGTATAGAGATTGCGCTTATGCAGCAGATTCACGACGACGGCGTCGTGACCCGTCGCATCCACGACGATCTTGCTCTCGAGCGCGATCGGATCGACGTGGATGACGTCGTGGCCCGCCATCTCGGCGGTGGTATTGTTGACGACGACCCCTTCAAGTTGGCCTTCACGGCGAAGTATCAAGTCCACGACGCGCGTCAGGTTCAGGACCCGCGCTCCTGCGCCGTAGGCCGCCGCGATGAGAGCGCCGGTGGCATGGGGCGGATCGACGATGTACATGCCCTCGCAGTCCTTGACCTTCTTGCAAGGCACGCCCACCTCTTCGAGGATCTTGTGCGCGGGCGCGCAAATCGTCGCCTTGTTCATGAGATATCCGCCGTGCCAGAACCCGCCGCCCAACGCCAGGCTCTGTTCGACGATTACCGTGCGGAACCCCATGTCGGCGAGGTCGTGCGCGCAGATCAAGCCGGATGGTCCCGCGCCGACGATGATGACGTCGCTCTCGATGAGTTGATCGAATTCTTTGTGCCATTCGCGCGCGATTTGCCTCGTGATGTCGCGCTCTCTTAGCGGTGCCGGCTTTGGTTTAGGCATAAAGATCCTTAGAGTTTTAAGTTTTTAGTTGCGAGTGTTTAGTTTTTAGAGGACTTCCATTCTGGCTCGTTTTTACGATGGCGGTCAGCATGCGAAGCAATTCCTCGGCATCTTGGAGCAATGGGAGGACCGCACCGGGCCTGATTGATTCAGAGTCATTGATCAAGCGGAGCCAATATTGAGTCTCACGTGCCTCTTTCGACGCGATACTCATTTTGGCAACGAAATCCCGTCGGCTGACGCCGGCCAGCGCTTCTTCGACATTGGCGCCAATGCTGGTTCCAGATCGCAGCAGCTGTTTTGACAATTCAAATTCTTGCCTCTGTTTGAGATCCTTTGACAATCGGACAACCTTCACGGCAAAGTCATAGCTCTTCCGCTTAACGAGGCTCTCTTTCGCTAGTCACTCACAACTCAAAACTAAAAATTTAAAACTCAAAACTCATCTATAGATTTCTGCTCCGGCGTTTTTAAACTCTTCTGCTTTCTCCTTCATCCCGATCTGGATCGCCCGCTGTTCATCGACCTGCTTTTGCGCCGCATAGTCCCGCACGTCCTGCGTGATCTTCATCGAGCAGAAATGCGGGCCGCACATCGAACAGAAGTGCGACACCTTTGCGGCGTTGTCCGGCAGCGTCTCGTCGTGGAACTGTTTGGCGGTGTCGGGATCCAGCGAGAGATGGAATTGGTCTTCCCATCGGAACTCGAAGCGGGCTTTGGAGAGCGCGTTGTCGCGGATTTGGGCTCCCGGATGCCCCTTCGCGAGGTCCGCGGCATGGGCCGCGATCTTGTAGGTGATGACACCGGCCTTCACGTCCTCGCGATCGGGGAGCCCCAGATGTTCTTTGGGCGTGACGTAGCAGAGCATGGCACAACCGTACCAGCCGATCATCGCGGCTCCGATGCCCGACGTGATGTGGTCGTAGCCCGGCGCGATATCGGTCGTCAGGGGGCCGAGCGTGTAGAACGGCGCCTCACGGCATTCCTTGAGCTGCTTTTCCATGTTGACCTGGATCATGTGCATGGGGACGTGGCCGGGTCCTTCGATCATGACCTGCACGTCGTGCTTCCAGGCGATCTTCGTGAGTTCGCCCAGCGTCTCGAGTTCGGCGAACTGGCCTTCATCATTGGCGTCGGCGATGGAGCCGGGACGCAACCCGTCGCCCAAGCTGAACGACACGTCGTAGGCCTTCATGATCTCGCAGATCTCTTCGAAGTGTGTGTAGGCGAAATTTTCTTCGTGATGCGCAAGGCACCATTTGGCATGGATGGAGCCGCCGCGGGACACGATTCCGGTCATGCGCTTGGCGGTCATCGGCACGTAGGCGAGGCGAACGCCCGCGTGGATGGTAAAGTAGTCGACGCCTTGTTCCGCTTGTTCGATGAGCGTGTCGCGGAAGATTTCCCAGGTCAGGTCTTCAGCCTTGCCGCCGACTTTCTCGAGCGCTTGATAGATGGGCACGGTGCCGATGGGCACCGGCGAGTTGCGGATGATCCATTCGCGCGTCTCGTGGATGTTCTTGCCGGTCGACAGATCCATCACCGTGTCGGCGCCCCAGCGGATCGACCAGATCATCTTCTCGACTTCTTCCTCGATCGAGGAAGCGACGGCGGAGTTACCGATGTTGGAATTGATCTTCACCAGAAAATTTCGGCCGATGATCATCGGCTCGCTTTCCGGGTGATTGATGTTGGCCGGGATGATGGCGCGGCCACGGGCGACTTCGTCGCGCACGAATTGCGGCGTGATCGTTTTCGGAATGCTGGCGCCCCACGATTGCCCGGGATGTTGGACGACACCGCCGCCGTGGCCGTTGCGCGCGGCGAGTTCGCGCGCGAGCTCGCGGGATTGGTTCTCCCTGATCGCGATGAATTCCATCTCCGGCGTGATGACGCCTTTCCTCGCATAGTGGATCTGCGTGACGTTCCGGCCCTCTTTGGCGCGGAGCGGTTTGCGGATGTGCTGAAAGCGCAGCTCGGCCAATTTCGGATCGTTGGCCCGCAGCCGGCCGTATTGCGACGTGACGTCCGGAAGCTGCTCGACGTCGCCCCGCGAGAGGATCCACTCGCGCCGCAAGGGAGCGAGACCTTTGCGCAGGTCGATCGATACGGCAGGGTCGGTATAGGGTCCCGACGTGTCGTAGACCGTCACCGGTTCGTTCGGCGTCGGGGCGCTGCCGTTCATCGACTTCGTCGGGGTCAGGCTGATCTCCCGCATCGGCACGCGCACGCCGGGGAGGGAGCCGTTGACGAAGATCTTGCGCGAAGCGGGAAACGGCTGCGTCGTGATCGTCGCGGAAGCCGGCTTGCGCCCGTTGCCGTCGGCTATATCATGTGTGCTCATGGAGAGATCCTTTCTCGGGATCGTGGAGGACAGGGTGGGCAATAAAAAAGCCGCACCATCCGGTTGGGAGGGTACGGCTCGCTCACGAAGGCGGTATCTTGCTCCGCTTCCCTACGCTGGTATTACCCAGGTCAGGTTGTGAGGGTCGTCCGATTCATCGGACTCTCAGCCGTAAAGGCCCCCCTAGCTATGGGAAGAAATCGTATTCCCCGCTTCCTGTGAAGTCAACGGGTTATTAGGCCTATCCAGTGCAAACCAAGTGGACCACGGGTCTAGGACTTCTTCCAGGGGCGGTTTCGTTGATTGTCCGGTATCCCTATCGTAGAATGAACTTCCCCAAAAGTTTCACGAGGTCCTGTGGCGACTGTATCGATTCTACCCAAGCCCATCACCGACTATCAGCAGTTGTCGTCGGAGGAACTCTTCCGCCGAACCGCCGAAGCGAAACGCGCGCTCGGCAACCGGGTGATGATTCTCGGTCACAACTATCAACGCGACGAAGTGATAGAACATGCGGACTTCCGCGGCGATTCGCTCCTGCTCTCGAAGCTCGCAGCCGAGCGGTCCGAGCGGCCCTATGTCGTATTCTGCGGCGTGCATTTCATGGCCGAGACCGCGGACATTCTGAGCCGGACCAATCAGACCGTCATACTTCCCGACATGGCGGCCGGCTGTTCGATGGCGGATATGGCGGCTATTGAACAGGTCGATCAATGTTGGGAGATGCTGGGAAGAATTCTGCCGGTGGAAGAGACGGTCATGCCGGCGGTTTATGTGAACAGTGCGGCTGTTCTGAAGGCGTTCTGCGGCGAGCACGGCGGCATTACGTGCACGTCATCCAACGCGAAGGCCGTCATCGAATGGTGCTGGGCGAGGCGCGAGAAGATTCTCTTCTTTCCCGACGAACACCTCGGCCGCAACACGGCCAACAAGATGGGGTTGCCGCGCGAGCAGATGATCGTCTGGGATCCCTTCCAGCCCAACGGCGGCAACACCCGCGAGGCGATCAAGCGGGCGAAACTCATTCTTTGGAAAGGCCACTGCAGTGTCCATCAAATGTTTCAGCCCAGTCACGTCGACAACTTCCGCAAACAGTATCCGGACGGCAAGGTCATCGTCCATCCTGAGTGCCATGAGGATGTCGTGAACAAGGCTGATCTCGTGGGTTCGACGGAGTTCATCATCAAGACCGTGACGGCGGCGCCGGTCGGGACCGTGTGGGCGGTGGGGACCGAGTTGAATCTGGTCAACCGCCTGAAGCGCGATCTGACCGACAAGAAGGTGTTTTTCCTCTCGTCGACCGTCTGTCAATGCGCGACGATGTTCCGGATCGATGCGGCGCATCTCTGCTGGGCGATGGAGAACTTGGCCGAGGGGCAGGTCGTAAACCGGATCGTCGTACCGGACGACGACAAGCGTTGGGCCAGGGTCGCCCTCGACCGCATGATGGCGGTCAGCTAGCCCCCACCCACAGTTTTGAGTTATAAGTTGTCGGTGGTGAGTTGTTGCCCATAACTCAAAACTGAGAACTCAGCACTTACAACTCCGTCCCAATTCCCTTCATGGACTATAAGTCGACGCTCAATCTGCCGAAAACCGATTTTCCGATGAAGGCCAACCTGCCGCAGCGGGAACCGGAACTGCTTGCGTGGTGGGAGCGGGAGCGCGTGTACGAGCAGATCCAGGAAGCGGGGAGGGGCCGTCCGCGGTTTCTCCTGCATGACGGCCCGCCCTATGCGAACGGCCGCATCCATATCGGCCACGCTCTGAACAAGATCCTTAAGGACATTGTCGTCAAGTCGAAGACCATGGCGGGTTTTCAAGCCCCGTATGTGCCGGGCTGGGATTGTCACGGACTACCGATCGAGCACCACGTGCTCAAGGATCTCGGCGAGAAGAAAAAAACCCTCGATGCGACGGCGATCCGGAAGCTCTGCCGCGAGTACGCCGAAAAGTACTACAAGATTCAACGGGAAGAGTTTCAGCGGCTCGGCGTGCTGGGAGACTGGCAGAACCCCTATTTGACGATGAACCCTGCCTACGAGGCCACGATCGTCCGTGAGTTCGGGCGGTTCGTCGAACGGGGCGGCGTGTACAAGGGACTCAAACCGGTTCTTTGGTGTACGCAGGATCAAACGGCGCTGGCCGAGGCGGAAGTCGAGTACGAAGACCATACGTCTCCGTCGATCTACGTGAAGTTTCCCGTGGCGGGAGGAACCGCGGCCATCGCCGCCAGATTCCCCGGTGTGTCGTGGCCATCCCAGATGACCGTCTCGGTCGTCATCTGGACGACTACCCCTTGGACGCTGCCGGCCAATCAGGCCGTCTGTTTGCACGCAGACATCGACTATGCGTTCGTGCAGGTTGGTGGCGAGATCCTGATCCTCGCCGAGAAACTCCTCGACAACGTGGCCAAGGTCTGCAAACTCGACAACTATAGGATTCTCGCAGTGAAGAAAGGCAAGGAGGGATTCGAAGGCCTGGAGACGCAACGGCCTCTTACCCCCGGCCTATCGCCGGCGCTGCTCGGAGATTTCGTGACGCTGGAGCAAGGGACCGGATGTGTCCACATTGCGCCGGGTCATGGCATGGAGGACTATCTCCTGGTGCTGGATCACAACGCCAAGGCTTCACCCGGCGAGCGGTTGGAGATTTTGGCGCCTGTCGACAGCGCCGGCCGGTTTACAGAAACCGTTGCCGACTTCGCAGGCCAGCATGTATTCAAGGCGAATCCCGGGATCGTCGAACAACTCAAGGCCAAGGGGAAACTTCTGGGGCATGGACAACTGGGCCACTCCTATCCTCACTGCTGGCGGTGCAAGAGCCCGGTCATCTTCCGGGCGACGGAACAGTGGTTCGTTTCGATGGAGCAGAATGAGTTGCGGCAAGAAGCGTTGGCGGAAATCGATCGGGTACGGTGGATTCCGCCCTGGGGCAAGGATCGTATCAACGGCATGATCGCGAACCGCCCCGATTGGTGCCTGTCTCGTCAGAGAGTTTGGGGCGTGCCGATTCCAGGGTTCACCTGCGAAGGTTGCCGGCATGTGCTGGCCGATCCTGTGGTCATCGACCACATCGCCTCGAAAATGGAGGCCGGAGGAGCGGACATCTGGTTCGAACTGACGGCTGCCCAGCTCTTGCCTCCTGGGACCAAATGCCCGAAGTGCGGCGGAACCATTTTTGAGAAGGAACGCGACATTCTCGACGTCTGGTTCGAGTCGGGCGTAAGTTACGCGGCGGTGCTCAAGCCCCGAAGGTGGTGGCCGGCCGATCTGTACCTCGAAGGCTCGGATCAACATCGCGGTTGGTTCCATAGCGCGTTGCTTGCCGGTGTGGTGACCGATCGCCGCGCCCCCTATCGAGCGGTGTTGACTCACGGGTTCGTCCTCGACGGGCAGGGGAAGAAGATGTCCAAGTCGGCGGGCAATGTCGTGGCTCCGCAAGACGTGATCAAGCAGTCCGGGGCCGAAATTCTTCGCCTGTGGGTGTCGGCCCAGGATTACCGGGAAGACCTGCGCATTTCGCCGGAGATCCTCAATCATTTGATCGAGGCCTACCGGAAGATCCGGAACACCTGCCGGTTCTTGCTGAGCAATCTGTACGACTTCGATCCGATCCGCCACCGCGTGGCCTATCGGGAGTTGCAGGAACTCGACCGTTGGGCGCTTATGCGGCTGGAGGAACTTAAGACGAAAGTCCGAAAGGCCTACGACGAGTGCGAGTTTCACGCGATCTATCATGCGCTCAACAATTTCTGTTCGGTGGATCTCAGCGCGATCTATCTGGACATTTTAAAAGACCGGCTCTACACGTTTCGGGCCGACTCGCCATTGCGGCGTGGATCGCAGACGGTGCTGTATGAGATTATCGTCGCCATGACAAAGCTGATGGCGCCGGTACTGAGTTTTACGGCGGAGGAGATCTGGCGGACGCTCGCTGCGCAGACGGGCGAGGCCCTCGAATCGAAGAGCGTGCACCTCGCGCAATTTCCGGATGAGCGTTCCGAATGGCGGGACGCCAAGCTGGCTGAGCGCTGGGACAGGCTGTTGATCTATCGGGCGTCGGTGCAGGGGGTGTTGGAAGTCAGTCGGCGCGACAAGGTCATCGGTTCTTCTCTGGAAGCGGCGGTCGAATTGCGCGCCGCCATCGACGACTATGAATTTCTTAAGTCGTATGAGCAGGATTTGTCGACCGTATTCATCGTGTCTCAAGTAAAATTGGCTGGGACCGGAGAAGAGAAGAGTCCGCTAGGGATCACGGCCGCAAAGTCGTCATTCCCGAAATGCGAGCGTTGTTGGAATTACCGGGAAGCGGTCGGGAAAGATTCGGCCCATCCGACTCTCTGCGACCGGTGCGTAGAGGCCGTCTCGTGACCCGCGCCGGGAGGTATGCGTTGCTGGCCGTGGTCGGCCTGGTGGTGATCGCCGTCGATCAGGTCACAAAGCTCTCGATCATGCAGTCGATGCGTCTGCACGAATCTATTCCCGTTATTCCGAATCTGTTCAGCTTGACCTACATCCGGAACCCGGGCGCAGCCTTCGGGCTGCTCGCCGGCAGCAGCGATGCCTTTCGCATGGTGTTCTTTGGCGTGACCTCGCTGTTCGCTCTGGCATTGCTGGGTACCATTCTCGTGCGGCTGCCGGAGCGGGATTGGATCGGCCAACTGAGCATCGCGGGAATTCTCGGCGGCGCGATCGGCAATCTGATCGACCGGCTACGATTCGGCGAGGTGATCGATTTCCTAGACGTGTACGTCGAGAACTATCACTGGCCCGCGTTCAATGTGGCCGACTCCGCCATCAGTGTCGGCGTCGTGTGTCTGATCATTCATTTCGCTTTCGAGCGTAAAGAAGAGCCGCTCACCGCGGCGGATTCTCCCCCTTCGGCTTCCGCGTAACCATACGCCTGCCCTTCGCTCAAGCCATCAGGCTATTATTCAACCGGCTTTAAGGCCGTGGCCTGGCCGGTCATCATGACGCCGGAATGTACCAAGCCTTTGCGGGCCTCCCCCGGGCGTCGAAGATGTGCCCGGTACCAGAGGCCTGTTCGCTCCTCGGTTACAGCCCGAAAATCGCCAGGACGAGAACGCCCATCACGATTCGGTAGTAGGCGAACGGCCGAAGGGTGTGCCGCTTCACGAAGGTGAGAAATGCGGCGATCACGACCCAGGCGACGAGGAACGAGACCGCCATGCCGACTGCGAGCGCGGCAAAGTCCTCCGGCCGGAAGAGCCCCCTTGATTTCCAGGTTTCATAGGACGTGGCGACGATCAGGGTGGGGAGGGCGAGAAAAAACGAGTACTCGGTGGCGATCTTTCGGTCAAGTCCGGCGAGCAGCCCCCCGATGATCGTGGAGCCGGAGCGCGACATGCCGGGGATCAGTGATGCGCATTGCGCCAGTCCGATAAGGAAGGCCTTCCATAGACCGATTTCTTCGAGCTGCTGAACTTGAGGCTGCGTGTTGCGCGCTTCGACGGCGATTATGATGATTCCGCCGATGATGGATGTGACCGCGACGGTCTGGGGGCTGAAGAGATGGGCCTTGATCCATCCGTGCGTTGCGAATCCCACCAGACCTGCCGGAAGAAAGGCCGCCCCCAGCCCGACGAGAAACCAGAGGTGCGGATGGTCGGCCATGGACCGCCGGAGCGCCACAATTCTAGAGGTCGAAGTCTGATAGAGTGAGGCGCGCAAGGCTGCTTGTTCTTCTATCGCCTTGGACAACAGCGATTGCAGTTTCACGCGTTCGTACCACAGGACGGCAAGGATGGCGCCAAGCTGTATGGCGATCTCGGCATTGGCCGCCACCTCACCGGTAAATCCGAGAGCGTGGCCGACCAGGATCAGATGGCCGGTCGAGGAGACCGGAAGGAACTCCGTGAGTCCCTCTACTACCCCGAGGATGACCGCCAGGGCCGGTCCCCATTCGTTCATGCGTCGTGCCTCTGTGTGATCGAAAGCGGAGGAGAGAGTTGTCCGCATGATCACAGAGTCCCTGCCATCCGTCAAGCAAGGCGGCGAAACAGAAAGCGGTCTCGATGGTCGGACGGCAATCCGTCCGGTAAATCTGTTGACAAAGACCCCGGCTTGGCTTACACAAATAGATATACGTAGAGGCATGGGCCGGAACGTGGGTGTCGAGGAACCATCGGTCGGCGCGATCCGGGAGGGTTTTCCGTCGTGGTCAGGAAAGGAGAGTCCGGCATGAAACGAGCGTGGCAGTCGGTGGGAGTGGCCCTAGGCATCTTGTCGATGACCGGGTGTCTTGTCGGAAAATCAAAATACCAGGAAGCCGTCGCCGAATCGGAGGCGGCTAAGACCGAATTGGCGACCACGCGCGCTCAAAAGAGCGCGCTCGAACAGCAGGTCAAGACGCTGAAGGAACTCAATGTCAAGTTCGGCAACGAAGCGCAAGCGGCCAATGACGAACTCGAACGTATCCAGCACGGCCGAGACAAAGAGCGGGGGGCGATTGAAACCAGGACCAAGGAGCTGGAAGATCGAGTCAAGCAGTTGACGGCCCAGAACCGCTCCGTTCGTGCGGAGTATGAAGACGCGAAACGGCACAATGAAACCTTGAAATCACTCGTCGCTCGCTATCAGAAGGAGCTCAAAGAGCGGTCGGTCACCGGAACGCTGGCACCCTCCTCGCCCGCATCGAACCTGCATCCGGCCGGTGTGCCGGCTCCGCCCGCGATGGGCGCTTCCCTAGCTCCTACCGGTTTAATGAACGTCAATAAGGCCACGGCTGGGGACATGGTGCTGGTGTTGGGAATCACCAAAGACATGGCGGATCGGATCGTTTCAAATCGGCCCTACAAGGTCAAGGGCGAGCTGGTGGCGAAGAACGTCGTGCCCAAGGAAACATTTGACATGATTAGGGAGCGTATAAGCGTCAGCCCCTAGCATCGGACCCGCCGGTCTTGGGCCGTGAAACGTCCCCTGGAGGTTTCGCGAAGGACAAGAGGCGAACATCGATTTGCGAAGCGGTACACAGGCCATCCACCGTTCGGTGGATGGCCTGTCGTGTCTTAGGGGAAGGAAAGCTGTAATGCAACCCCTGCAAGTTCTTGCTAAGATGGAGCCATGCCTGCTCAGCTGACACAGGAAGATCGTTGATGCGCCGCGCGTTTTTGATTGCGGGGGTGTTGGTCGTCGGATTGGCGATCGGCGGGTACGTGTTTTTCAACGGGGAGCGCAAAGTTCCTGTCCGTTACCGAACCGCCGCCGTCGAGCGTGGGCCGGTAGTTTCGTTGGTGACGGCCACGGGGACGATCAACCCTGTCGTATCGGTGCAGGTCGGAACCCAGGTCTCCGGCATGATCAAGAGCCTCCATGCCGACTTCAATTCCGTCGTGAAAGCGGGGGACGTCGTGGCGGTGATCGATCCGGAGCCCTTCAGAGCCCGTCGGGATCAGGCGGCGAGCAATCTGGAGATGGCGCGGGCGAACCTCGCGAGGGCGCGCACCGAGCAGGCGCAGCGGAAACGGGAGCTGGATCGGACGAGATCGCTCTTGGCTCAACAGTTCGTGTCTCAGAACGATGTCGATGTGGCCGTCACCAATGCGCAGGGCGCGGAGGCCCAGGTAAACGTGGCTATGGCGCAAGTGAAACAATCCGAGGCGGCGTTGAACGCGGCCGAACTCGATCTGAAGTACACGACGATTCGCTCGCCGGTCGACGGCATCGTCGTGGCCAGAAACATCGAAGTCGGGCAAACGGTTGCGGCGAGCTTCGCCACACCCAATCTGTTTTTGATCGCGCTCGACTTGACCAAGATGCAAGTCGACACCAATGTCAGCGAGTCCGACATCGGCGGGATCACTGAGGGGAAAGAGGCCACGTTCACGGTCGATGCTTATCCGGGCATCCCGTTCGCCGGGACGATCCGACAGGTTCGGTTGGCGCCGATCAACGTCCAGAATGTCGTGACTTACAACGTGGTGGTGGCCGTAGACAACAAGGACCTTCGCTTGAAGCCCGGCATGACCGCGAACGTGTCCATCGTCGTAGCCCAACGAGACAACGTCTTGAAGGTGCCCAATGCCGCCCTTCGCTTCATGCCTCCGAAGGGGGAGCAGGGGGGTGTCCGTTCCGTTGAAGGGAAGCCCGCAAGAACGGATGGGGCTCCACGGGCGACCCACCCAGGGGGAGCTCCCGGCGCCAATGTGCGATCCCTCTGGAAGCAAGGCGAAAACGGTGAACTTGTCGCCGTTTCGGTGCAGACCGGCATCTCGGACGGCTCTGCGACGGAAGTTCTGTCGGACACAGTGGCGGAAGGCGAGCAGGTCATCGTGGGTATCGAACAGACGAGGGGTCCCAGAAAAGGCGGCGACTTACCGCCTGGTTTCGGATCGAGCGGCGGCCAACGGCGTTCCCGCGACCGCGGCATGTAAGTACCGTGAAGCGGCGTTCGTGAATCGTCGTACGTTAAGAGGCCCGGCACCTCCCCCTCCATTCATGATCAGGGACTTCCTGCGCTATACAATCGCTTCACGTTTCACGCTTCACCAGATACGGAGATGAGCGCCCTAATCGAGTGCGAAGACATCTGGAAAGTCTATCGTGTCGGTGACGTCGAGGTACAGGCGCTTCGCGGCCTGACCCTGACGATCGAGCGAGGAGAATTCGTGGCGATCATGGGCTCCTCCGGTTCCGGGAAATCGACCCTGATGAACGTCCTTGGGTGCCTTGATCAGCCGACGAAGGGCCGGTATCGGTTCGGGGGAACCGATATCGGGAGTCTCAGGCCCGATCAGCTGGCCGATATCCGCAATCGACAGATCGGGTTCGTGTTTCAGAGCTTCAATCTCATTCCCCGTACGAGCGCCTTGGAAAATGCTCAGCTTCCGCTGTTCTACCGAGGATTATCTCTTAAAGAGCAACGCGCCGAAGCCTCCGCCGCCCTGCAACGGGTCGGGCTGAGCGGACGAGAGCATCATTTTCCCACCCAGCTCTCGGGCGGCCAGCAACAGCGGGTCGCGATCGCCAGGGCGCTTGTGACGGCTCCGTCCCTGCTGCTCGCCGACGAGCCGACGGGGAATCTTGACACGCAGTCCAGCCGGGAAATCATGAAGATTCTTGAAGATCTCAACCGTGAAGGCATTACGATCATACTCGTCACGCACGAGACGGATGTAGCCGCCTATGCGCATCGTGAGATCGTCATCAAGGACGGACAGATTCTGAGCGATCGAGTAACCGGCGCCCGAAAACAGGTTGAGGTCTAGATGCTGGCCTTCGTGTGGCTCACCGTCACGACCGCCTTGCGGATTCTTGGTCGAAACCGGTTGCGCGCCGGCCTGACCATGCTGGGGATCGTCATCGGCGTGGGAGCCGTCATTGCGATGGTGGGCATCGGAGAGGGGGCCAAGCTTGCTGTACAGAAACAGATAGCCACGATGGGCACGAACGTGATCATTCTCTGGCCGGGCGCCACGACGGTCAGCGGGGTGCGCGGAGGGCAGGGTGGCGCCGTGACGTTGACCGTCGCGGATGCGCTCGACCTCAAGAAGAAGATTCCTCTTTTAGCCGACACAGGCTGGGCCAAGCGTGATGTCATGCAGATCGTGAACGGGAACCGGAATTGGAACGGGACCATCAACGGGGTTTCGCCGAGTTACCTGACGATTCGAGATTGGTCGTTCACGAGCGGCGGTCCGTTCACCCAGGCGGATCTGGAAAGCGCGGCTCGGGTAGCGTTGGTTGGTCAGACCGTCGTCGAGAACCTGTTTGAACCGGGTGAAGAGCCGGTCGGGGCCACCATCCGCATTAAGAACGTTCCCTTCCGGGTGATCGGCGTGTTGGCGCCGAAAGGGCAGTCGGCTCAAGGATCCGATCAGGACGACGTCATCTTCATTCCATTTACCACGGCGGAGCGGAAAGTGTTCGGGACGCCGTTTCTCGGCTCGGTCGGCGCGCTGTTTGCCTCGACGGATCGCGTGGAAGACTTGCCGGAGGCGGTCGAGCAGATTCGCGAGGTCGTGCGCGCGAGGCATCGGCTCCAGAGCGATCAGGCCGACGATTTCACGGTTCGAACGCAGGTGGACATCGGCAAAGTCCAGGAAGGCACCAGCGAAACCCTCACGATGATGCTGTTCGCCATCGCCTCGGTGTCGCTGCTCGTCGGCGGGATCGGCATCATGAACATACTCCTGGTCTCCGTCACCGAGCGTACGAGAGAGATAGGGGTACGGATGGCGGTCGGCGCAAAGCGACGACACATCGTTATGCAATTTCTCATCGAGGCGATGACCTTGAGCCTTTTCGGCGGTGCCTTGGGGATCGTTTTCGGGGTAGTGGGGGCGAAACTTACCACGATCATCGCCGGATGGCCCACAATCATCTCCGGCCAGATCATTGTGGTGGCGTTCTTCTTTTCGCTCGCGGTCGGATTGTTCTTCGGACTGTATCCCGCGAATAAAGCTGCACGCCTGAATCCGATCGACGCGCTCCGTTACGAATAGCGCCCTTTCTGCGGTCCGCTCGCAGAGCAGAGGACGGGGCCGAGCTTGCGTTGAGGGAAGCGCGGCCTCAGGCTGCGCTCGCGCGATCCGAGGAGGGCGCCGAAGCGGCGTCGAGCACGGCCTCGATGATTCGCTCGGGCGGTTGGGCGTCTTGCAGGGCCAGGTTGATGGTGAACGGCGCAGGATAGCTGTTCCCGCCAGGCTCATGTGTGATGGTGACGATGGGCTGGTGGAGCCGCGAAGGGTTCAAGTCCGTTACGATGGCGAGTTCTTTGGTGTTGAGCCGGACGTAGCTGTGAACCGGATAGATCCCGACGGTCTTGATGAACCGGGACAGAATTTCTTTATCCAACTTTCCTTCCTGGGCCTCCCGGTAAAGACGTTGGAGCGCTTGGTAAGGTGCCAGCGGTGTGGCTCCGCCGGAGCCGGTAATCAGTTCGTCGTACCGGTCGGTGATCACCAGGATCCGCGTGCGATCGGAGGTAAACTCTCCTCTGGTTTCCTGCGGGTATCCGCTTCCGTCAAGGAGGGCGTGATGCTCTCCGATGAGATGCAGCACGCTGGCTGCGAAGCCCTTCTGTTGTTCGAGCATGGCAATGCTCAGCCTGGGATGGGTTTGGAACCGCTCCCGCTCTCGCGGCGTCAGAGTATTTGAGGTCGTCGTGGTTCGCTTCAGAATGGACTCAGGGATTTGAAGTAATCCGATGTCGTGGAGCAGCCCTGCCGTGGCCAGTTCGTTCAATTCCAGTGGATTGAAGCCGTAGGTCTGGCCGAGGACGAGGGCCAACGTGCAGGTGCTGAGGGCATGTTGACTTAAGCTGGCGTCGCCGTCACGGTTTTGGCTCAAGGCCATGAACATGGCCGAGTTCGACAACGTCCGCGCGGCGATGGTGATTTCCTGCACCGCATCTCTCGCCTGATGGGCGCTGACGGTGCCGCTGCGGCTGATCGTCGAAAACACCGAGCGCACGGCTTCTTCGAGTTGTTTGCGCGCGATTCTGGCCTGATGGATTTCTTCCGTCAGTTGCTGCAAGGTCTTTACCTGCGGTTGAGAGGCGACAGACTGTCGAACGGGGTTTGTCGCATTTGATCGAGTCTGGTCGGTCGTTCCATCCGGCAGGATGGTGGAACGGTCCGGATCGATATCGACGAACTGCACGCCCACCCGGCGAAGTTTATCAATCTGAGCCGGGTCATCGATCAGGAACGAATGGCGCATGAAGGGAGAGCGGAACCAGGACAGGTCCAGTTTGGCGATGTACATTCCTAGACGCAGATCGTCGATTGAAACTCTCAGGTTCGACATCGGGCAGTATGCTCTCGCTTAGAATGGCTCTGTGACAATAGTGACCGTGCCTGTATCGGCTGCGATCAGGCGGAACTGTAGAGGCTAAACCATGAGCGAGGCTGAGGAAAGCGACACTTCGATGCGGGGGTTGGTCTTGTCCACGCGCTTGTAGAGATGGGTCTCCACGATTCGATTGTCGTTGACTCCAAGCCCTTCGCAGAGCGCGTCTTGAGCGATCTTCAAGCCCCCGTCGACGTCTCTCCGGAGGGCTGAGGTGAAATAGAACCGGATGGAGAGTGAAAGGGGTTGAGATTGCAACCGGGAAAGGAGGATCGATCGATCCGGTATCTTCGCCAGATTCAACCAGACTAGCTGGCCGACCTCGGCTTTGTAGGCGCGTCCCGTCGAGGATAGGAGGCGCCGACCGTTGACCGTCGCGTACTGGTGGTTGATGCTGGGAGGTACGGGTAACGTGATGGCCACGCAGACGTTTTCGGAAGAGCAGCCATTGCCTTCCGAAATCCTCCGGGGGCGAGAGAGGGTACGGGGTCGCGATCGAGCGGCTGGAACCGATGAGGTTGCGCGGCGCGTCGCCGCTAGTCGAACGGGAAGCTTGGAAAGAGTGAGTCGAATCGGGTGCCGGTAACTGGGCATAGGCTACAGCAGATTCAGGATCTTTGCCATGTTCTGCTCGTAGCGGTCCTCGGAGCGGGCGATGTACCGACGCCAGTGGCTGGGATTCCAGACTTCCATCCGGTGGTACAGTCCAACGAGAATGATCTCCTGGTCCTCATCCAGCGGGACGAGCTTTCGCAATCTTCCGGGTATCAGGATCCGGCCGGCCTTGTCGATTTCGGAGGTGCCGGCCTCCGACACCACGAAATGCATGAATAGGCGGCTCTGGTCCTCGTCCAGCGTCGTCTTAGTCCGCTCAAGAACCTTCTCCCACTCCTTCATGGAATAAATCAGAATCGACTCTTCCGGCCCCTTGAGAAAAACAACGGCCTGGCCCTCCGATTCGACCTGCTCGCGAATGGGCGATGGGACGATGAATCGCCCTTTTTCATCCACCTTGCAGAGGTATTCGCCCGCGAACATCAGTGCGTCGTCTCCTTCATGACAGGGGAGTCCGGGTTCGCTCTCGGATCCACTGTTCCAGATCCGAACGCACGAATCGCCATTCTTTCCCAAGTTTGAAGGCGGGAATTTGTCGACTCTGTAGATAGCGGTAGAGCGTCCGTTGGGTGATCTTGAGGTAGCGGCAGGTCTCCTCCGCCGTCATCAGCTCGCTCTTGGGCTCTTTGGGCATCAATCAACCTGGGGCGCGAAGGCTTCATAGGCCTCATGGGGCTATGGGTACGGCGTCAGAGTAGAAAAAACAGGAGGTTCTGTCAAGTGAAAATATATGACAATACCTGTCACAGAGCGTCAGAGCTGTCCAGATCCGGTGGTTGGGATTCCGGAGAATCCATAGCTTCGGCCAGATCCTCTCCGAGATCTTCTCCCATTTCATCTCCCATCTTTTTCATGAAGCGCGCCATGCTCGCCGGGTCGTTCTCATCGAGGCCGCTCATCGCATCGGGATCGGCCAGGGATGCGAGCCGGGCCTCCTCGGATTTCGGCGACGCAAACCTGGACATGAGCCGTTCCATCCGGAGGCCTCGGCAATGGGAGCATACGGCAGGTTGTGGATTATTGATCGACAAGACAAGAATTGTCGAGCGCTTCTTGCAGTCGAGGCAGCGATATTCGTACAGCGGCATCGGCTAAAACCCCAAAGCCGGAAGTGATCGTGGGCTTCGCTCCGCCAGGATTCGATCGGGAACGAGATGGCTGTCGATCGTGCGAGCCAAAGTCAGCGCGACTACTGAAGCCGCGCCCGCTTTCCGCAAAGTCTTCGCACATTCGTTCAAGGTGGTCCCTGTGGTGAAGACATCATCAATCAGGAGAACGCGCTGCCCCACAACGGTC
The DNA here is from genome assembly GCA_037445005.1 of Nitrospira sp. GTDB lineage: Bacteria > Nitrospirota > Nitrospiria > Nitrospirales > Nitrospiraceae > Nitrospira_C. The sequence goes on along the minus strand of JBBILH010000013.1, from coordinate 31,684 downwards.
TCTGGAAGCCGGAGGGCAAAAGCCTGCCTCAAGTTTCTCAGCCGCTCTTGTCGGGAAAGCGTCGTCTGAGGGTCGGTGGCAAGCACCCGGACGAGATTCGTGGGGCAGATTGGCTTGCGGAGGTGATGGCCGATTTGATCGGCGAAGAGGAGCGATTGGTTGTATTCACGGGCACGGAGGCGACTGGGATGCAAAGGAACTGGAATTATGAGATCGACCTCGATCTGCGCCGGAAGTGCCTGAATCATCAGCTTGCCCAGGTGACTTGCCAAGCCATATTTCCCTCGATACTTGAAGGCACAGATCGCTTCCTGCAAGGGAGGCAGATAAGGGAACAAAGTCCAGGCTCGATCGTAAGCCGGCGGGCGCTCCAGGCAGTTCTGGCATTGATGTCCAGGGGTATAAGAAGTCGCTTCTGTCGATGCGAACGGCTGGTCGCATCGCGCACAGGAGGGACCATGGAGCGGAACAATCCGCTCCCAACAGGTTCGGCAGACGAACGGAACCGGATCGCTCGTCAAGGGCGCATCGCAGGCCAAGCAGTCCACGGGGAGGACGAACCGGAGCGCCTGCCGTCCCAAGCCGGCCAGCTGGGCGAACCATGTCGAGTCGAACATTGCGGGACTCACGATAGTCGATTGTCTCTAGCGCGCTTCTCATCGCCTGTCAAGGTTGTGGCGCCGCAAAGGGTTATGATATACGGAGACACCCGCCTTGGTCGGGAGTTCACGCCGCAATGGTCACACTCAAAGATGTCTCCAAAGTGTACGCGCGGGGAGAGGACCGTATTTGCGGGCTTGATCACGTGAATCTGGACGTGGAAGCAGGGACGTTCTGCGCCTTCGTCGGTCCCAGCGGTTGCGGTAAGAGCACGCTGCTCAATCTGATCGGCGGACTTGATGTGCCTTCGTCGGGAGAAGTCATGCTGGATGGACAGTCGACGGCGGCATTTACGTCGGATGACTGGACGCGGGTCAGACGGCAGTCGATCGGCATCGTGTTTCAGGCTTTTCACTTGATTGCCGGGTTGACCGTCGAGGAAAACGTGGCCTTCCCGTTGTTACTGAACGGGGCAGGAGGCCGGATGGTTCAGGAGCGGGTGTCGGAGATGTTGGCGCTCGTGGGATTGGAGCATCGCCGGAGCCACCGGCCGGGCGAGCTATCCGGAGGAGAACAACAACGCGTTGCTGTGGCACGAGCGATCGTACACCGGCCGAAGATCATTCTGGCGGATGAACCGACGGGCAATCTCGATTCCCAGCATGGCGCCGAGATTATTGTGCTCCTCGGCCGGCTCGTGAAGGAATTCCGTCATACCGTCTTATTGGTCACCCATAGCGCGGCCGCGGCTGCCGCGGCGCATCATGTTTGGCAAATGAAGGACGGCCGGCTCGTGTCGCGCGCGGAGAAGGAACCGGCCCTGGCGGCTATATGATCGATCTCTCGACGACGATAGCAGGGGTCAAATTTCCCGCCTGCTTCATGAACGCCTCCGGCGCGTTGTGCGTGACGCGGGAGGAGTTGCAGGCCCTGGGCCGATCGCGGGCGGGAGCAATCGTGACGAAGTCGATGACGGTGGAGGTGCGGCAGGGCAACCCATCGCCCCGCTACTATGGTTTCTCCGGTGGGTCGATTAATTCGATGGGATTGCCGAATCTCGGCTACCGGGCCTACGCTGAACTGATCCCCGAGCTCAAGCAGTTCGGCAAACCGGTCATCGCCAGCGTCGCGGGGCTCTGCGAAGACGATTTCCCTGTCATCGCGGAGGCGATCAATGCTGCCCAACCGGATCTGATCGAGGTCAATCTCTCCTGCCCGAACATTCCCGGCAAACCGCAGATCGGCTACGACGCAGAAGCGTCCGAACGGCTGATGAAGCGGGTGAGGAAAGTAATTACCGTCCCGATGGGCGTGAAACTCCCCCCGTACTTCGATCCGGCTCACCATAAGTTGATGGGCGACGTGATCGGGCGCTGCGGCGTGGACTTCCTAAACCTTATCAACTCCGTGGGTAACGGACTCGTGGTCAATCCCAAAACCGAGACAGTAGTAATCAAGCCGAAAGGAGGATTCGGCGGGCTCGGCGGGACGATCATCAAGCCGGTGGCGCTGGCGAACGTGCGGGCGTTCTGGAAACACTTTGACGGAAAGATGCCGATCATCGGGACCGGCGGCGTGATGGAAGGCGTCGATGCCTTCGAGCACTTCTTGTGCGGCGCCTCGGCGGTGCAAATAGGGACCGTGCTCGTCGAAGAGGGGCTTGACGTCTTCTCAAGACTGGAGGCGGAACTCGGCGCTTGCCTCGATCAGAAGGGTTATCGCTCGGTGGCGGAGTGCCGAGGGAAACTGAAGGAGCTGTAAGGGGACACCCCTCAGGGACTATCTCACGAAGGACTTGGAGAGCAGGCCGAGCTGGAGAGCTCGTCTGAGGAGCTGGGCGACGTTGCGGACGTTCAGGCGGCGCATCAGGTTGAAGCGATGGACTTCGACGGTGCGTACGCTGATCTGGAGCACGGTGGCGATTTCGCGGTTGGTGTGACCGACGGATACCAAACGTAGAATATCTCGCTGGCGGGGCGTCAACAAATCCAAATCGACTCCTTCGACGGGCGACTCGATCTTACGGCGTAGCGCGCTCTTCATGTCTCTCACCTTCGGTCTCGTGATTTACTGAAGCGAGTCTAGCAAAGGGATGAAACCCTGTAAACGAAACTACTAATTCCTGCACGGCCGTTTTCTTAGGGACTGCAGCCGTTATGTGAAACCGGCCCGCGCACCATCGAAATCCTAAGTAGTCCTACCTGGTCGTCGCCATGCCCTTCTTGCCTCCGTACGCTGCCGCGCTTATGTGGGCCCATCTGGGTCAGCAACCGTTCCGCGTCTTGCTAAGTATAGCCGGTGTTTCTCTGGGCGTCCTGGCCTCGGTCGCCATCGGGGCGGCCAACGTGGAGGTGCTTAGATCCTTCGAGCAGGCGGTTGCGACGGTGGCCGGATCCGCCACCTTGGAAATCGTCGGGCACTCGCTGGGTGTCGACGAGACCGTCATCACTCCGGTCCGCCGGGTGCCGGGCGTGGTTGCCGCGTTTCCCGTCATCGAGGAAACAGCGGTGGTGATCGGCGGCAGCCGCCGAGGCGAATCGATCCCGGTCTATGGACTCGATCTGTTGGCGGAAGTCGGCAACAGAGGGTTTCAGGTTCACGAGACCGACCGCGACGACGCAATGCGAGAGGTACTGGCTTCCGACGCGATCTACGTCGGAGAAGCGCTCGCCGCGAACCTGGGCCTGGCGGTCGGGCAATCGTTCGACGCCAAGGCCGGCGGCCGGATCGCGCGCCTGCGCATTGCAGGAATTTTGCGGGGGCGGTCCGGTCGCGACGCGCTTTGGGAGCGCGCTGCCGTTATGGACGTGGCCGCCGCACAGGTTGTGTTTTCCTCATTCGGCAAGCTGCAGCGCATCGACCTCGTCACTGAGGAAGGCCGATCGCCGGATGAGATCGCTAAGGCAGTAAAAAGAGTTGTGCCGCCTCATCTGGTCGTACAGCGTCCGGCTCAACGGTCGAGGCAGGTCGAAAACATGGTGCGTTCGTTCCAACTCAATCTGACCGTCTTGAGCTGGGTCGGTCTGCTCGTCGGCACGTTCCTGATCTACAACACGACCGCATTCGCCGTCGCTCAACGGCGCCGCGAGATCGGCATCTACCGCGCGCTGGGCATGACCAAGGGGCGCGTGGCCGGGCTCTTTCTTCTTGAGGGCGCCGCGCTCGGTCTCGCCGGCGGCGTTCTGGGCGGAATCGCAGGACTTTGGCTTTCGCAGAAACTGGTCGTGCTGGTCGGCAGGACGATTGCGGATCTCTATGTGCCGGTGTCGCCTGCCGGTATAGGGTTGTCTGTGGATGGCCGGACGGCGATTGCGCTGATGCAGGGCGTCCTCTTCGGCTCGCTGGTGTCGATGGTAGGCGCTCTTGCGCCCAGCATCGAGGCCGGTCGAACCGTGACGGTGCGGGCATTGGCCCCGGGGGACTATGAGCAGACCCAAGAGCTGCGACGACGGTGGTTCCTCTGGATTAGTTTCACCCTGCTGGCGCTTGCCGGGCTCTGTTCCTTGATGGGACCGGTAGGCGGATTGCCTCTCTTCGGATACTTCGCCACTCTTTGCCTGCTGGCTTCATTGGCCTGTCTGTCGCCGGTCTGCATTCAAGCGCTCGGAATACGCCGACGGCGCGGGCCATCTTTGGGGCTGGGAGGCAGTCTTCGCCGTATCGCAGCGGATCATGCAGCGAGACATCCCGGCCGAAACGCCGTCACCGTGTCGGCCCTCATGGTCGGGCTTGCGATCATGATCGGGGTCGTCGTCATGGTTCGCAGTTTCCGCGAAACCGTAGAATCCTGGGTGAACGAGACCGTGATGGCCGATCTCATCGTGGCGCCGCCGACTTGGCTACAGGGCAAGCAAATCGGCCGGGCGGGGCGGGCCTTGCCCGGTTCAATGGAGAACATCCTGTCTGCCGTGGAGGGTGTGGCGGCAGTCGATACGTATCGGGATATCCAAGTCGAGGCCCAGGGCCAATCCGTCGCCCTCGTCTCTCGAGATTTGCGGCTCCACGCCGAACGGAGCCGCTACCTCTTCACGCAGGGCGACTCGACGACGATCTTGAATCGGGCCGCCGAAACCGGCGGCATTCTGGTGTCGGAAGTGCTGGCGAGCAGGCTCGGGCTGATGGCCGGCGGATCGGTTTCCATTATGACGCCGCAGGGAGCCAAGCAGGTTCACGTCGAAGGCGTCTTCTACGATTATTCGACTGACGGCGGGAAGATGGTGATGGAGCGGGAGTTCTACAGACGAGAGTGGCAGGATGATCAGGTCACGGTATTTGCCGTCTATTTGGCGCCCGGCGCCGATGACGAGCAGGTGCGTGCTCGGATGGTCCGTGCATTAGCGGAGGGAGACGAACGGACCATCCCACCGATCGTTATCCGCAATCGGGAGCTGCGCGAGGAGATCATGGATATCTTCGACCGTACTTTCGTCTTGACCTATGTCTTGGAGATCATCGCGGTGATGGTTGCCGTGCTCGGCATCGTCAACACATTGGTGATGGCGGTTTTGGAACGACGGCGCGAATTAGCCACGCTCAAAGCGATCGGAGCCAGCGACAACCAGCTCGAACGGCTGGTCCTGTGGGAAGCGCTCTATCTGGGACTGATCGGCGCGGCATTAGGCGTGATGGGCGGCTTGGCGATGGCCTGGCTGTTGATCACGGTCATCAACAAGCAGTCGTTCGGCTGGACGATCCGCATGACCCTTCCGGTCGGATTGCTTGCGCAGGCAGTCGTGCTCTCCGTCAGCGCAGCCCTGATCGCCGGCTACTTTCCTGCCCGCTGGGCTGCGCGGCAGCCGGTGGTTGAAGGATTGAGAGAGGAATAGCGGCTTGACGGGGGCTGTATGGTGAGTCGCCTGCTCCGGCGATGGAGTGCTGGGGATGGAACCTGTTGATCTCCTGTGCTCGCGCGACGCGCACGCAAGATGGAGGTGTTTATCCCGTCGCCGTGATCCATATGACGAGCTCTAACACTCCGTGAAGCCTGCAGTGAGCCGGACGGGCCTCGATGAGCCAGATCCCCTTCTCCATCGCCTCCCGCTGAGCGAAGTAGTAGCGGAATGAGGAGAGCGACCCGTCGGCATTCTCAAGCAGATGCTCGGTTTCAAACCACTGACGGAGCAGGGCTGCCGAGATGGCAGACGCTCCGGCGTATCCTCTGCCTCGCCAGGCGAAGACTTCATCTCGAACTTTGGCCACGAGTGGTGGCAGTAGTTTGACATACGCCGTGCTGCGAAGCGATTCGTCAGCCGGAAACCAACGCTGGTCCGGGATGAGCGGCTCATAAGGAGAGGATGGAAACTGGGGATGAAGCGACATGGCAACTGCGGTTCAGGAATTTAGGATCTGCTGGGCGAAGCTTACCCGTTTTGCCGGCTTGAATCAGCCCCCATGTGGGCGTGAGATGTGAAAAGTGATACATCGGAGCCGAGCAGAGTCGAGTCGGCGGACTGGTGGCCCAATAACAGGCATTTCAGGGGCAGAGAGGCAAGAGTTTGAAGATGCGTGCAGCGCGGAGTTTAGGGCTTCTTCGCCACGACCTTGCCGTTTTCCCACACGTAGATCGGTGTGCCGTGCATCTTGGCGGTTTTTCGCGCGACCTTCGCGGCTCGGCGGAGGGCTCGCCCGACGCTCTGCACAAACCGTGTGTTCTCTGTCTGCCGCTTCCTTTTCATGGGACTCTCTCCAGCAGGTGTGGGGCAGGCCCTGAATTGTCATAGATTGCCCAGGCATCAGCAAGAGGGCGATACAACGCGTGAAAGTTTCTCCAGCTGCGATCAAAGCGCCGGATGACGCCGGCTTTCGGGACATCGTGGCCGCCTTGGCGAACGCGGCTCGCGATTCGTTGAAGAGCCAGGTGGACCGACGGCAAGGAGAGGAACACAATCTCGATTCGGTAGCCGGTGGCCTTCCAGTTCTTCAGGAGTCGCAGATACGTTCGGCCGCTCAACGTGCTTTCAAACGCGAAATTCTTGCGGGCCTTCGCCAATCGAGACAGCCCAAGAGCACGAGGCGCCCCGCCTGTCGAACCGATAATTCCGGGCGAAGCGGCGAAAGGCCGCTGGCGATCAAGTCGGCATTCACAAAATGAACGACTCCTTCTTCGCGCAGTAGGAACTCCTTCGCGAATGTCGTTTTGCCGGCCCCATTTGGGCCTGCGATGATGATGCAGCGCGGGCGAGGGTTTCTGCTTCTCCTGCCCACAGGACGTCGTATCAGCCGGCTACCGGCTGTCGGTAATCAACCTCGATCTTGAAGCCCAGATCTTCAATCATTCCCCAGACTTCGGGAGCCGGGGCTCCTGGGGTCGTGAGGTAGCCGTTCACGAAGACGGAGTCGGCTGGATACAGGGCGAGCGGTTGGAGGCTGCGGAGGTTGTGCTCGCGCCCGCCGGCGATGCGGATTTCGGTGCGCGGGTGCAGGAAGCGGAAAAGGCAGAGGACTTTCAAACAGCGCTGCGGCGTCAGGTTGTCGCAATTCTCCAATGGCGTGCCGGCGACCGGATGCAGGGTGTTCAACGGAATGGAATCCGGCTTTACCTCGCGCAGCGTCATCGCCAGGTCGATGAGGTCCTCGTCCTTCTCACCCATGCCGACGATGCCGCCCGAGCAGATTTCCAGACCTGCCGCGCGCGCATTCTTGATCGTCGCGAGGCGATCCTGGAACGTGTGGGTGGTGCAGATGGACGAGTGAAACGCTTCGCTGGTGTTCAGGTTGTGGTTGACGCGGTCGACGCCGGCCGCTTTGAGCCGCTTGGCCTGTTGTTCGTTCATGAGGCCGAGCGAACAACAAATTTGAATCGGCACTTCCTGCTTGATCGAACGGACGGCTCCTGCGATCTCGTCGATTTCGCGGTCCAACGGACTTCTTCCGCTGATGACGATGCAGTAGCGCTGGGCTTTGGAGGCGGCGGCTTGTCGCGCCCCCTCGATCATTCGGTTCTGAGCCAATAAGTTGTAGCGTTCGATCGGGGCGGTCGAGACGGCGGACTGTGAACAGTAATGACAATCTTCCTGGCAGGCGCCGCTCTTGGCGTTCTGGAGCATCTGGAGTCGGACGGTTCTGCCGAAGTACTTGGACCTGACCCGGAAGGCGGCATGCAACAACGCAAGCAGGTCGTCGTCCGGCGTGTCGAGCACGGCGTGGCATTCTTCGGTCGTCAACAATTCATCGCGTAGAGCTTTGTCTGCCCATGTCTGATAATTAGTCATTGCCATGCCTCTGTAGATTATCCACCCGGGGTGTCGCTTGTATCTCGAATGAGGATTCGGAAGCGCTTCACCCGATACGTTTCACGCTTCGCGATTGAGGAAACTACACGGTTTCAAACGGAGAAGCAATGCCTTGGTAGGGGACGCTTCGGACGGGAACCGGTCCGCTGCTCTGTCCGGATACCGTCTGCGAGCCTTCAAGCCTGGGAAGCGCGACGAGAGTGTTCCAATTTCCGCAACGCCGACACCGCCCGGCCCACTCGATCGTCTCCTGCTGGCAGGCGGTGCAGACATAGGGAACCACGACGCGCTTTTTGAATTGCAGCGCCTTCTTCAACTCGACGACGGCCTGCTCCATGTGCTGTTTTCGCAGGAAGAGATTGGCCATGATCTTATGGTAGTCCACCAATTGATCTTGCGGTCCTTCGATCGTCGACAGAATGTCGAACGCCTCGTCCACCATTTCGAGCCGATAGTAGAGCTTGCCGAGATAGAATTGCAGCATGGGATTATTGGGGTCCTGTTGCAGCGCCTCCTGGTATGTGCGGATGATCTCGCTGGGCTCCCCCTGGTCCAGAAAAAGCTCTTCGAGCCGGTGCAACAAGATGACGTTACGGGTTTTGGCGTAGACCTTCTTGAGGATCTCGACGGCATCCTTGATTTTGCCTTCTCTGATCAGAATCTCGCCGATGCCGATGTAGGCGGGAAGAAAGGTCCGGTCCTTCTTGATGGCTCCGCGAAAATAGCGCCTGGCCTTGTCGGGATGGCCTCGTTCCAAAAGCTGCCGACCCACTTCGTACATGCAGCCGGTCAAGAGTTGCGATTCGGCCCGCTTCTCGCCTTCGGGGAGATTGGCCTTGAGGAGCCGGTGCTGAATCTCCAGCGCATCGGTCCATTTCTCAAGCTTGATGGACAGGTCCCGCTTTCTGATGAGCGCGGTCAGGTTGTCGGGCTCGATCTTGAGGATCTTCTGTAAGGTTTGCAGAGAGTCTTCGTACCGCTTCGCGGCTTCCAGATCTTTGGCCAATTCCAGCAGGATCTCGATGCTGCGGTCGTCGATACGATTGGCGTGCTGGTGCAGCCGGATTGCTTCGGAATAGTTGCTCTCAGAGCGGTAAATATTCCCCAACCACAGCAGCGAGTCCACGCGGTTCGGATCGATCGCAAGGGCCTTTTCGAACAACCCCATTGCCTCGCTCGTTCGCTTGGACATGAATGCATGGGTGCCTTCGCGGTGGAGCGCATCGACCTTTTCTTTTCGCCGCTGCAAACGGGTGCTTCGCCAGGTGCCGATCACGTGGACGGTCTGCCGCATGCCTACAGCCAGGGCGACCAGGACGGCGCCCACGGCCATCGAGAACACCACAAGCGTCACGGCGCTCAGTTCGAACTGTGTCCCGGGGCCGGTGTGGACGGTGATTGTGCCGGGATTCAGCTCGCGAAAATAGCTGTACACGAAAATTCCGGCGCTGATCAGGAAGATCGTGGTGAGCAGTCTGAGCATCGCGTTATGCGCGCCTCTTCATTCGTGCGTGTTTCACAGGTGACGGCTTCGAAGCCGTCACGACAGCCGCTGAAGCGTCGTCTGGAATCGGAACACGCTTCGCATCGGCCCACAGCCGTTCGAGGCCATAGTGCCGGCGTGCGTCCTGTCGGAAGATGTGCACGACCACATCCCCAAAGTCCATCAGCACCCAAGGGGAAGAGGCCTTGCCTTCGATGCTGAGGGCGCCGGAACCGGATTGCGAGAGGATGCCGTCGACGTGGTCGGCGATTGCCCTGGTCTGTCGATCTGAGTCCGCCGAGCCCAGAATCAGATAATCCGCGATCGAGGTCAGTTTTGCGACGTGGAGAACCACGACATCCGAGGCCTTCTTGTCAAGCATGGCTCCGGCGATTGCGAGAGCCGTGGCCTTTGATGATCGTGCGATCTGGGTCCTCTCAGTAGAGATGATGTCGAATTATATAGGATTCGACGGGGGGCGGCAACAGATTTGCCACGGAGAGACCCTTTTTAAGTTTCGCGCGAATGTCCGATGCAGAGATATCGCGCGGCGGCAAGTTCAGACACACGATTCGCCGACGGCCGAGGGGGATTTCCAACCGCGATGTTGTTGCGCTATCCAGATTGTCCAAAGCCTCGGTCGGAAGGGAAGGGAGCAACGGCAGATTCTGCAGCGCGCGAAACGAGGCGCCGGGCCTGGATATCACGCCGAAGGAACAGAGCGCTAGGAGGGCTTTCGGCTCCCGCCACGTCGGGAAATCGAGGAAAGCATCGAGGCCGATCAAGAACCACAGCTCGCTGCCCGGTCCCTGTTCCTTTAGGATCTGGCGTACGGTATCGATTGAATAAGATTTGCCATGACGGCGGACCTCAATGTCGGACAGACCGAGTTGGGAATCCGATCCGATGGCCAGTCGCACCATTTCATAACGATCGGAGGCCGGGGCCAACTGTTTCTCCGATTTGTGCGGAGGGTCGCCGGTCGGTATGAAGATCACGCGATCGAGCGCTAGGGCCTCGCGCGCCCGGCGGGCTATCGCCAGGTGACCGTTGTGGACCGGATTGAACGTGCCGCCCAACAGCCCCAGTCTTGAGTGCTGAGTGTTGAGTGCTGAGTCATCGCTGCCGCGAGAATGCATAACTCAAAACTAAAAACTGACAACTCAAAACTTACAGGATGACGAGGTTGTCCCTGTGGATGACTTCCTCGTATTCTTGCGGGCCTAATCGCTGCTGAATCTCTATCGTTTTTAGCCCCTTCATCCGTCCCACCAGCTCCGATGAGAAGTTCGAGAGGCCTTTCGCGAACTCCTTGCCGTCCTGATCCACGCAGCTCACCGGATCGCCGGCTTCAAAGGGACCGGTCACGTCAAGGATTCCGGAGGCAAGCAGACTCTTGCCCCGTTTCGCAAGGGCCTCGACGGCGCCCTGGTCAAGCCTGAGTTTTCCGCGGGATCTGAGTGTAAAGGCAATCCAGTGTTTGCGGCCGGTCAATCGTCGTTCCTTGGCGAGAAACAGGCTACCGCCTGCTTCACCGCTTAAAACCTTGTGGATCAATCCTGGAATCTGTCCGTTCAAAATCAACGTCGCGACGCCGTATTCTGCGACCGTCTTCGCGGCGCGGACTTTGGTCGCCATGCCTCCCGTGCCTTCGAACGTGCTGGAGACGCCGGCCCTCTTCTCGATGTCGTCGGTGATCTCAGAGATCAGGGGGATGAGCCGGGCGGAGGGATTCTTGCGGGGATCTTCCGTGAAGAGGCCGTCGATGTCGGAGAGAATGATGAGGAGTTCAGCGTCGACCAGATGAGCGACTTCCGCGGCCAACGAATCGTTGTCGCCCACGCGGATTTCATCGACGGCCACGGTGTCGTTTTCATTGACGACAGGGATGACGCCGAATCCGATCAGGGCCGCAAGCGTGTGCCGGGCGTTGAGAAAACGTCGACGGTCGGCGAGGTCATGGTGGGTCAGCAGAATCTGGGCGACCTTGACGTCGAGACGTTCGAAAGATTTTTCGTATGCCCACATGAGGCGGCTTTGGCCGACAGCGGCAGCCGCCTGCTTCACGGGCAGGCTTTTGGGATATTCCCTCAGCCCAAGCTTCTTGATGCCGGAGACGATCGCGCCGGAGGAGACGATCAATACCTCGCGTCCGGAACTCCGCAGCGTCGCGATTTCTTCCGTCAAGCGATCAATCCGTTCCGGTTGCAACCCGGCGTCCCTCGACGATACGAGGCTGCTTCCGATCTTAACGACGATGCGCTTTGCGGACCTTAGGATTTCGTCTCGCATGGGCTCGTCCGGAGCTGCTCGACCTGCCGGCCCACGAAGGTCACCAAATCTAGGAGGCCTTCACGCGTGGCCGCAGAAATCGGCAGGCACTTATGCCGCTTCTTCCTGCAGAAGGTCTGGAGGGCCTTCAGTTTGGCGCCATCACCCGCCGCATCGATCTTGGTCGCCACCACGGCGAACGGACGGTTCACCAGCGTTTCGTCATATGAGGCCAGTTCGTGGCGCATGACTTCGAAGGCGGCTACGGGGTCTCCTTCCGCCCATTCGGACACATCGATCAGGTGGAGAAGAAACGAGGTGCGTTCAATGTGACGGAGAAACTGGAAACCGAGGCCCTTTCCCTCATGGGCGCCTTCGATCAATCCGGGGATGTCCGCCACAACAAAGCTTCGGTCCGAGCCCCATTCCACGACGCCAAGATTTGGGATCAAGGTCGTGAAGGGATAGTCGGCGATCTTGGGCCTGGCTGCGGAGATCGCGGCGATCAACGTTGATTTGCCGGCATTCGGATATCCGACGAGCCCCACGTCGGCCAGCAACTTAAGTTCGAGCTTGAGTTGCCGTTCTTCGCCTTCGGTGCCGAGTTCGCAGTGGGTGGGCACCCGGTTGGTCGAGGTGGCGAAGTGGCTGTTCCCTCGCCCTCCCTTTCCCCCGTGCGCGATGATGATGCAGTCGCCGTCGGTCGACAGGTCTGCGAGCAATTCACCGGTTTCGTCGTCGTAGACGACGGTGCCGACCGGCAACGCCACAGTGACGGATCTTCCCCTTCGGCCTGTACAGTTCGAGCCGCCGCCAGGCTTGCCGTCCTCCGCTTCGTAGTGCTTTTGATATCGCAGATCGAGGAGGGTGCTGAGTCGATGCGACGCCGTAAAGAGAACGTCGCCGCCGTTTCCGCCGTCTCCTCCGTCCGGACCTCCTCTCGGAACGAACATCTCCCGCCGGAAACTACAGATGCCGTCGCCGCCGCGACCGGCCTTGACGGTGATGTGTACTTCATCAACGAACATGGTCTGTCGTCCGATTTTGGAGCAGGAAAAAGTGATGCCGCAAGGCGTCTCGCGGGCACCAAGGCCCCGCAAGTCACGCTTGCCGCGGATCACATGGTCGAAAGGAGTAAAGGATTCGTCCGCTACGACGCTGTCGGGACGGGGTAGACGCTGACCTTCTGGCGCGCGCGTCCGCCCTCGAACTTCACGACTCCCGTCACGCGGGCGAAGAGGGTGTGGTCTTTGCCGAGGCCGACATTAAAACCGGGAAAGAATTTCGTTCCCCGCTGACGGACGATGATGGACCCTGCCTTCACCGTTTCTCCGCCGTAGGCCTTGACTCCAAGGTACTGTGGATTACTGTCCCGCCCGTTTCGCGATGATCCGCCGCCTTTATTTGTTGCCATGCCAGAAAGTCCTTCTCACTTACGCGTGGATGCCGGTAATGCGAAGCTTCGTGAATCCTTGGCGGTGACCTTTGGTGCGGCGGTAGTTCTTCCGTCGCTGCTTCTTGAACACCATGATCGAGCGGGTCCTGCCCTGACCGACAATTTCCGCCGTAACCTTCGCGCCTTGAACCAACGGCTGGCCCACGAGGATGCCCTTGTCGCCGTGCACGAGCCGCACTTGGCCTAAATCCACTTGGCCGCCCACGTCTCCGGGGATGCTTCCCACCTGTACCAAAGAGCCGTGCTCAACCCGATATTGCTTCCCGCCTGTCTCGATAATCGCGTACATATGCCCCCGCCTCCATGACAGAACGTAGTTGTCTATCACAGTGATTTGAAACGTGTCAAGGTGAGGGCTCAGAGACACCGACCGGTTCGCCGGGAGGATCGTCCGTCATATGCGTCGTTATGATTCCCTCTTTCGAGGGCTTTCAAATATGAAGCCCGGCATCGTATGTTTACACGCATGGCAGAGGAAGAGAGATCGTCTTGATGAAGACTCCGATAAACAGCCAAGGAAGAAAGTTCGTACTTCGCCCTTACCGTCGCATCCCGACTTGGTACGAGTCCTATTACATGAGCGGCGACCGGATCGGCCGAGGGGTGGTGATGAACTTGTCGCGAACCGGCCTCCGTGTTTTGGGCGACCACTCGATTACACCGGGGACCGACCTTGCGGTGCGTCTGACGATCGAAGAGAACGGCCCTCCTCTTGAAGTTTCCAGGGCCTCGGTTCGTTGGGTGAATGAGCACGAGTTCGGCCTACAGATTGAATCACTCACGCCGATGGCGGCGAGACGGATCGCGAAACTCGTGGGCGAAGAGATCCGTAGCCGACGCGCAAATCGCTGACATCCCGCTTCGACGTCTCTCCCCGAAGGGCGTTTGCTTGACGCTTCTTCCAAGCCGCTGCTATAGTCCGCTTCCGTCATGATGCAACCTCAAGGCAAGATCTGGATGGACGGAACTTTCGTCGACTGGGCGGACGCGAAGGTCCATGTGTTGACCCACTCACTCCATTATGGCCTTGCGGCGTTCGAAGGCATCCGTTGCTACCGAGGACAATCAGGTTCCGCGATATTTCGTCTGCAAGACCATGTGGACCGGCTTTTTGAATCGGCCCACATTGGGATGATGGCGATTCCCTTTGAGAAGAAGCAGGTAGCGGAGGCCATCGTCGAGACAGTGCGGGTGAATAAGCTGGAAGCCTGCTACATTCGCCCTTTGGTCTTTATCGGGTATGGGGCCATGGGGGTCTATCCCGGCGACAATCCCATTAAGCTGGCGATTGCGGCCTGGACATGGGGCTCATATCTGGGCGATGACGCCTTGGCGAACGGAATGCGGGCCTGCGTTTCGTCCTTCGCGCGCCACCACGTCAATGTCTCGATGACGAGGGGTAAGATCTCCGGCTACTATGTGAACTCCATCCTGGCCAAGCGGGAAGCGAAGGCGAACGGTTATGACGAAGCGATCCTGCTGGATACGGAAGGGTATGTATCGGAGGGAACCGGAGAAAACATCTTTTTGGTGCGGAGGGGTCGGATCAAGACCACGCCGCTCACATCCATCCTGGAGGGCATCACCAGGAACTCCGTTATCGAACTCGCGCGCGAACAGGGAGTTGCGGTGACGGAAGAACGGTTCACGCGGGATGAGATGTATATCGCCGATGAAGTCTTCGTGACCGGCACTGCGGCCGAATTGACGCCGGTCAGGGAAATCGACAATCGCCGCATCGGGACAGGAAAGCCTGGTCCGATTACGCAATCACTCCAGAAACGTTTCTTCTCGATCGTCCGAGGGGAAGACCCGGCCCACGCCTCTTGGCTCACCCGCGTGTGAACAGGTTGAGGGTTAGGCTCGGCTTGAGCAGGAGCTGACGCTCCTGCCTTGCCCTGAACCCTTGCGCGCCTCGTTGGAGTTCAATGATTGCCGGAGGAGCCGTCGCCGGTGTGAGAGTCTGCCGCTGGCTTGTCGGCCGGAACGGCTGGGGCCGGTTGAGAGGTTTCTTTCTTATTCAGATCGATAACCGTAGAGGAAAAGGTCCGCTCCTTGGCCAGTATCGCAAGGCTGAGAGAGGTTAGCATGAACACCGCCGCGACCACGACGGTGAATTTGCTCAGGAAGTTGGCCGGACCGCGGCTGCCGAAGACCGTTTGACTGGACCCGCCGAAGGCCGCACCGATCTCGGCTCCCTTGCCTGACTGCAAGAGAATGGCTCCGATCATGAGGAAACAGGCGATTACATGGATTATGACGACCAAGGTATGCATGACGCTCCGATCAGTGGGCCGATGGCTGTTTCGATGCAGCGACGATCATAGCAAACGAGTCAGGTTTGAGACAAGCCCCGCCGACCAGCGCGCCGTCGATTCCCTCCGCCGCCAGGAGCGATTCGGCGTTCTGCGGCGTCACGCTGCCGCCGTATAGAATCCTTGTCGCATCCGCCTCGCGCTTGCCCCACTTGGATTGGAGACAGCGACGAATGGACTGATGGACTTCTACAGCTTGCTCCATTGTCGCCGCGCGTCCCGTCCCGATGGCCCAAACCGGCTCGTACGCGATTGCGATCGTCGCCAACTCGCCTGCCGAGAGCTCCGCGAGACCGGCTTGAACTTGCGTTGTGACGATAGATTCAGTTTCACCGGCCTCGCGTTCCTTCAACGATTCACCTACGCAAAGGATCGGCCGAAGGCCGTGAGCGAGCGCCGCCCCGAGTTTCTTCCTGACGTCGGTATCGCGTTCTCCGAACAGCGCCCGCCGTTCCGAGTGTCCGATAATGACATAGCGGCAACCGAGGTCCCGCAGCATCGGACCGGAAATCTCACCGGTAAAAGCGCCTTGTGATTCCCCATGAAGATTTTGCGCGCCGAGGCCGACAATCGACGATGAACCCAAGACTGTTCGGACCGATTCCAGTGCCGTGAAGGGGGGAGCAACGACGACTTCAGGGTATGGACTAGCCGGAAGAAGCTTTATGAGGTCACGGATGAACAAGAGGGCTTCGGACGCCGTTTTGTTCATCTTCCAGTTGCCGACAATCAGGGGTCGTCGCACAGGGTTCTTTCGGGTGAGGGAGAAGGGCGCTCCAGCTTTGGTCAATCCTGCCGCTCGGGTAAAGCTGTCAGGCCGGGAAGTTGTTTGCCCTCCAGAAGCTCAAGCGCCGCTCCGCCTCCGGTGGAGATGAAGGAAATGTTCTCCGACTCTCCGGCACGGTGTACGGCCATGGCCGTTTCACCGCCTCCGACAATCGTGAGCGCATAGGCATCGGCGATCGCGTGGGCCACGGACAACGTCCCGCGGGCGTAAGCGTCCATCTCGAACACCCCCATCGGGCCGTTCCAAAGAATGGTTTTGGCGTTCTGAACGGCTTCAGTGAATAACTTGACGGATGCCGGACCGATGTCGAGCGCGTACCAGCCTTTCGGGATTTCTTGAACGGGAACGATCTTCGTTTCGGCTCCGGGCTCCCGGCCGGCGGCAACCACGCAGTCTACGGGGAGATAGAACTTGACGCCCCGGGAAAAGGCATGATCCTCGATGCCTTTCGCAAAATCCAGCATGTCATTTTCAACGAGGGAGTTGCCGATCTCGAGCCCTTTCGCCTTAAGGAAGGTGAAGGCCATGCCTCCGCCGATGATGACCTTATCAACCCGTTTGCCGAGGTTCTCGATGACACCGATCTTCCCCGAGACCTTGGCACCGCCCAGGATCGCGACGAAGGGGCGAACAGGATTTTCGACCGCCCCTTCGAGATATTCGATCTCCTTTTTGAGGAGGAAACCCGCCGCCGAGTCCTGAATGAATTTCGTGATTCCGACCGTGGAAGCATGGGCTCGGTGCGCGGCGCCGAAGGCGTCGTTGATGTAGATATCTCCCAGGGTCGCCAAGGCCTTTGAAAAAGCCTCGTCGTTCTTTTCTTCACCGGCATGAAACCGGAGATTCTCGAGCAACATGACGTCGCCCGGGCTCATCTTTGCCACGAGCCCTTGGACGGCGGTGCCGATGCAATCAGGGGCGAAGATTACGTTCTTCCCCAGGAGCCGGCCCAGCCGCTTGGCGACGGGCGCCAGGCTGTATTTCGGATCGAATTTTCCTTTCGGCCGTCCCAAATGAGAGCAGAGGATGACCTTGCCGCCGTCGTCCACGACGCGGTTGATGGTCGGCAGCGTCGACCGAATGCGGGTATCGTCGGTAATTTGCAGTGAATCGTCGAGGGGAACGTTGAAGTCCGCCCGAATGATGACGCGCTTGCCGGAGACGCTGAGATCGTCGAGGGTCCGCTTATGGAGATTCATGGGCGGTTCCTCTAACGTCCCTTGGATTTCGCCGCAATGACCTTAATCAGGTCCCGCACCCGACATGAATAGCCCCACTCGTTATCGTACCAGGCGGTGACTTTGACCAGTCGCTTGTCGATGACGGAGGTCAACGGTGCGTCGACGGTGGCGGAATGGTCGTCCCCTTTCTGGTCGATCGAGACGATCGGGTCTTCCGAGTAATCGAGAATGCCCTTCAAGGGACCGTTGGCGGCCTTTCGGAAGGCCTCGTTGACGGCGGCCACGTCGCAATCCTTTTCGGTTTCAACGGTCAGGTCGACCAGCGATACATTCGGCGTCGGGACGCGAATGGCCAGTCCGTCCATCTTCCCTTTGAGTTGGGGAATCACCAGATGCAGCGCTTTGGCGGCGCCTGTGCTGGTTGGAATCATTGACATGCCGGCGGCCCTGGCGCGACGAAGATCTTTATGCGGCAGGTCGAGGAGTTGTTGGTCGTTGGTGTAGGAATGGATGGTGGTCATCACGCCGTGCTTGATCCCAAAATTTTCCATGAGGACTTTCGCAACCGGAGCGAGGCAGTTCGTGGTGCAGGAGGCATTGGATAGAATCTGGTGCGACTTGGGATCGTACATGTCCTCATTCACACCGAGGACGATGGTCACATCAGGATCTTTCGCAGGGGCGGAAATGATGACTTGCTTGGCTCCGGCCGACAGGTGTTTGCCGGCGCCCTCGCGATCGGTGAATCGGCCGGTCGATTCGACCACGATGTCGACATTAAGTTCTTTCCAAGGGAGCTCTTTGGGATCCTTTACGGCGAGCACTTTAATGGCCTTGCCGTCGACCAGGATCTGATCATTCTTGGCCTCGACCTTGCCCTTCAACGTTCCGTGAACGGAGTCATATTTCAAAAGATACGCCAGCGTTTTTGCGTCGGTCAGGTCGTTGATCGCCACAAACTCCAATTGCGCGTCGTCCAGGGACGCCCGTAGCACGTTCCTTCCGATTCGACCGAATCCGTTAATGCCGACTCTGATAGCCATGGCGAGGGTCCCTCAAGAAAAAAGAAGCCGGTGAAATTACCGGCCGGAAT
Source organism: Nitrospira sp. (assembly GCA_037445005.1). Taxonomy (GTDB): domain Bacteria; phylum Nitrospirota; class Nitrospiria; order Nitrospirales; family Nitrospiraceae; genus Nitrospira_C. The sequence goes on along the minus strand of JBBILH010000013.1, from coordinate 13,266 downwards.
GATGGCGATAGTATCGGCGACCCCAGGGCTTGTCAAGCTATACCAAAGGGGTAAACCCGCGAACAGACGGACAATTCAGGATCACATTGCCGGAGAAATACGTAGAGCCTCAAGGAAAGCTCATCCGTGCCTTGCGCCCCGATCTCATGGTTCGCTAGAGTTCACGATCGCCGCCGGGTTCGGCGCGGCCGTTTTGGAGCTTCCAGTGAGCCTTTTTCAACAGACCGCCCAGGTCTTAGAGTGGTCGATGCTGCTTGATCGCCTCGCGGCGCACGCGCGTTCGCCGCTCGGAGCCGCACGCTGCCGGTCAATTGCCGTGACCGCTGATGTTGAACAGGCCGTCAGACGTCGGAACCAAACGACGGAAGCGGCTCGGTTGCTTGACTCAGCCGATCCGTTTCCCGCGCTCTCCTTTCCCGACATTCGCGAGCCGCTGGCCCGCGCCAAAAAGGGGGCGGTCTTAGATACTCATGAGCTGCGGGATCATGCGGCGGTGCTGACTCTGTGGGAAGAGACGCACCGCTATCTGTCGCGTCATCGCGCCGATGCCCCGGAACTTGGGAGTGTCGGCAACATGTTGAAAGACGGGGAGGCGCTTCGAACGCTCAAGCACTCGCTGGATGGCGCCATCGACCTGGATGGATCTCTCAAGGAGTCGGCAACGCCAGAATTGCGCCGGCTGACGCATCGTGCGAACGAATTGAAACAGGAAATCCGCCAGCAACTCGAACGGTTGCTCCAATCACATCGCTACGCGGAGGTATTGCAGGAACACTACTTCGATCTGCGGGAAGGTCGATATGTCGTTCCCATTAAGATCGAAATGCAAGCGCGCGTGCCGGGCATTGTGCACGACGTGTCATCGAGCGGAGCGACGGTGTTTGTCGAGCCGCGAGAGCTGGTGGATCTCAACAACGCCATCAAAGTTGCAGACCTGGAAGTGGAGCGTGAAGTGCGCCGGATCTTACGCGAACTATCGGGCCTGGTAGCGGCCCAGGCCGATCTTATTCATGCCGGACTTGAGACGCTAGCGGAGTTGGATGCCATTTACGCCCGCGCCTTGTTCGGCCGGCAGCTTTTGGCGCATCCCGTCAGGCTTAATGGAGAAGGACGCATTAGGCTGAAACAGGCGAGACACCCACTCCTCGTGCTGTCGAAGGACCGGGTCGTGGCCAACGATATTGTCATGGATGAATCGGTGCAGGTCCTCATTTTGTCAGGTCCCAATACGGGCGGTAAAACGGTGACGCTCAAGATCGTCGGCTTGTTCTCATTGATTGCCCAGGCGGGACTGTTGTTGCCCTGCGAGCCGGACTCGGATATGGCGTTGTTCGAACACATCTTTGCCGACATCGGCGACTCACAGGATCTTGCGCGGGACCTCTCCAGCTTTTCCGCCCATATGACGCAAATGGTTGAGTTGTTACGGGAGGCAACGCCGGGGCCTGATCGGGATGTGAGACCTTCTTTCTCCCGCGGGCTGATTCTGCTCGACGAACCGGTCACGTCCACGGATCCCACCGAAGGGGCCGCCTTGGCCGAGGCGTTGCTCTGCCGGTTGGCGGCGCTCGGGATGAAGGTCGTAGCGACGACTCACTATCGGTCTCTCAAGGCACTGGCCCAGACCAGGCCGGGATTCGCAAATGCCAGCGTCGAGTTCGATGTGGCGACATTGTCGCCCACCTATCGGCTGTTCATGGGAGTTCCTGGGGGATCGTCCGCGCTCGAAATCGCCGGACGTTTGGGCATGGACCAGACGCTGATCGAGGAGGCACGGTTGAGATTGGAGAAAGACGATCGAGCCTTTGAGCGGATGCTGGAGGGTCTCCAGGCCAGGCAGCGAAAGCTGGCCGATGACCTCTTGCAAGCCGCCGCCTCACGGGCGCAGGCGGAAGAAGCGGAACGTCTGGCGAAAGATCGGCTGGCCAAGTTGGAATCGACGGAAAGGGAGGAGCGAAAAGGCATCAAGAAAAAATTGCAGGAACAATTCAGTCGGGCCCGCGCCGAGGTGCAGGCGACAGTGGACGAGGTAAAACGCGAGCAACGACTGATCAAGGCGAAGGAAGCAAAACAGCGGCTCATTGAATTAGAGGCGAAAGCACGGACCGAACTACTTCCCCAGGCGACTCCCGTCCCGGTGGATCAATTGGCGGCGGGTGATCAGGTCGAGATTACCGGTCTTGGTATGACGGGCACATTACTGGAAGCGCCGAGGGGTAGAAAGAGGGTTCGCGTCAAAGTTGGAGAAGGAGAAGTTCTGGCGACGGTAGGGAATCTGATCGGCCTCTCTCGCGAAGACGGTTGCGCTGCCGTGGCGGGGCCGCGGGCTGAACATAGGCCGACCAGCGGCCCCGGTTCTTACCATGCCGAAGAGCAGACGATCATCGATGTGCGCGGAAAAGCGGCAGACGAAGCGCTCGATGAAGTCGTGGCGGCGCTGGATCGAGCTGCAATGCAGGGGGCTCCCTTCGTGCGGGTGATTCACGGACACGGTACCGGTCGCTTGAAAGCCGCGTTGCGCGATTATTTCAAAGAATCGCCGTACGTCGAAGAGTTTCGCCCTGGGGATCGAACTGAAGGCGGAGACGGAGTGACGGTGGCCAGGCTTCGATGAATCGACGCCTCATCTGACGTTTTGTTGCCCGGTAAGCGCTTCTAAGGCTTCCGGAACGGATCGTACCGGCGAAATCTCAAGACGAGCCGGCATCTGTTTGTTATCCCTCGTCGGCATTTGTCCATCGGGGACGAGGACACGACGCAATTTCGCTGCGCGAGCGGCTTGGACTTTCAACGGGACGCTCCCGACCGGTCCGATTTCCCCATCATCGGTCACGGTGCCGGTGAGGACATGGCCTGTCGGTATCTGCCTCCCTTGCGCCATCGCTGCAATCGTGACCCCGACCATGGCCGAAAGGCTGTCGCCGGAGACGGTGACGCCCTCATACGGTACTTTCAATTCAACGCTCCATGAATCGGTCGACAAACCCAGTGAACCCGCGGCCTGTCTGATCGCTTGTTCAGCCGCCGTTTTCGCCATCGGTGAAAACCGGCCTGGCCGCTCGTGAAATCGGATAGAGAGGCCGTTCCGATCGGCTCGCTCCTCGAACGCGGCGATGATGTAGGTCACAGTGCCGACGGGTTGAGCTTCCGTTGTTATGCCGAGGATGGGAATCTTTTGCTCGCGCGGGGCCGCGGCAGGGTCGCCGGTGGACCAAGTCGAAGCGACAAGAAGAGAAAACGCAAATGCTGCCGTCCGGACGTGCATGAACCTTCCTGCTGCTCCTTTTCACCCCGATGGTTGCGGCGGTCTTCATCGTGTCGGTGGGCGGCAGCAGGACTTGAGGGCGTGGCAGAAGCGGAGTTCGACGGATCACAGCGGAGAAGATCGAATGTGAACAAGGCATATCGAGCTGGTGAAGTCCTATGCCCGATATGTTCCATCCTTCGTCGTTCGTGCAGATTATTGGTAATAATGAAGAAGCTAGGGAGAGCGGGCACGGTTAGGAGATATGGTATTTCGCCATTCGATAACGGAGTGTATTGCGCGTCAGCTTGAGGAGGCGGCTCGCCTCAGACACATTTCCCGAGGCCTGCTTGAGCGCTTCTTCCAAGAGCTTTTTTTCCATTTCCTGAAACGAGAGGCCGAATGCAAGGAGCGAAGCTTTTCCCGGTTCTGCGCCCGCAGTCGATTGAGCCGACTCCCGGAACATTGACGGTAGGTGCTCCGGCCTGACTTCGGGTACCTTGCACGTGATGGTCAATCCCTCCACGATGTTGTGAAGTTCCCGTACATTACCAGGCCAATCATGGCGCCGGAGGAGTGCCAAAGCGTCCTGAGATACTCTTCGAATGCGGCTTCCGTGGAGTTGACGGGCGGAATCGAGGAAGGACAGAAGAATAGGCTCAATGTCTTCGGTGCGCTCGCGCAACGGGGGAATCCGAAGTTGATACACATTGAGACGGTAGAACAGATCGAGACGGAAGCGCCCGCTCTTGATCTGCATCGGGAGATCTTCGTTGGTAGCGGCAATCACCCGAATGTTGACCTTCACGCTCTGTGTGTCGCCAAGGGGATCGATCATGTGGTCCTCGAGAACGCGAAGTAGTTTTGCCTGAGCCGGGAGACTCATTTCGCCGATCTCGTCGAGGAATAGGCTGCCACCCTCCGCCAGTTGAAACCGTCCGGGTTTGGCTTGCTTGGCATCGGTAAAGGCGCCTCGGCGATAGCCGAACAATTCCGATTCCAATAAATGCTCCGGGATGCCGGCGCAGTTGAGCGCGAGGAATGGGCCGTTGGCTCTCGGGCTGGCGGCATGAATGGCGCGCGCGAAAAGTTCTTTCCCCGTCCCGCTCTCGCCGGTGATCAAGACCGTCGCATCCGAATCGGCCACTTCCCGGGCCAGGTGCTTGACCAGTCGCATTTGAGGAGAGACACTGATGATCTGCTGGAATCCTGGAGGGAAAAACTCCCCCTGGAGCGCCGTGGGTGGGGGCGAATTCGATTGCATCTTCGGCAAGACGGTTCTGAGTGCGTCGACAGACAACGGCGCTGCCAAGTAATCGGATGCGCCGGCCTGTAGCGCCTGAACAGCCGACCTAGCCGAATCTTCTTTCCCGAGAATGATGACGGGGACCGGAGGGACGAGCCTCCTTGCCTGATTCAGAATCTCGTCACGACCGATGTGTGGCTCACGGTCGTCAAGAAGGACGAGCCTGATGTCCGACCGTTCCGCGAGTAGTCGGACGCCCAGAGCCGCCGTGGTCGCCGAGAGCACGGTGGTATGCGGGTTTGGAAGGGCTTGATCGAGGAGTGGTCTCGAAGAAGGGTCGGTTGATATGAGCAACAGGGTCGGAGGATGCATAGGAACGCTCCTATGTCGTAATCCCTCGCGGACCACCGCATCTGCTGAAAAGCCTACTCCTTTTTTGGAGAGGATGGAAGAGGGAGCGGAAGTAGGCTCTTATTGGTTGGATTTGGCGATGGCAATGTTGCGCTGAAATCCCTGGAATCTCGCTCGCCTGACCGGCTTCTCTCGAAAGAGGTCCCCGAAGGCCGGTTCGTCCAGTTTTTCCAAGTCGCCTAAATGCGGAGCAAGGGAAATAGGAAAAGGGTGAAAGGCAGGTTCGGCGGTCGGTTCGGCTCGGAGATTAAATGGGCAAACGTCAAGGCAATCATCACAACCAAAGATGTGGGCGCCCATCCGATCAGCGAGTTCTTTCGGTATGTCTTCTTTCGTTCCTCGATACTCTATCGTCAAGTAGGACACACATCGATTGGCATCCACGACATAGGGCTCGACGATCGCGCCGGTTGGACAGGCTTGGATACAGAGAGAGCAACTTCCGCAGAGATCTGCCCCAGGAGAGTCCGGCGAGAGTTCCAGGGTTGTCAGTACCTCTCCCAGGACCAGCCACGATCCATGCTCGGAGGAAACGAGATTCGAGTGTTTCCCGAGCCAGCCCAATCCGGCCTGCTGGGCCCAGTGCTTCTCCATGACGGGCCCCGTGTCGACGTAGGACTTCGTCCGCCCCGCGGGCGCCAAGGAAAGTATTCGTTCCTCCAGTTGTTTCAGGCGACTGCCCAAGATGATGTGGTAATCCTGCCCCCAGGCATATCGGGCGATACGACCGTAGCCCGGGCCTTCCCGGGCCCGATGGCCTGTATCGTAGTTCATTCCGGCGACGATGATTGAGCGGCATCCGTCGAGAACCCACTGTGGATCGGCGCGGCGCTGGGGATGGCGCGTCATCCAGGTCATCGTGCCGTGGTAACCCCGTCTCAGCCAGGTTTCAAGCCGATCGAGAAGGCCGGAAGAGGATGAGTGGGCAGAGGCAACGGCGGCTATCCCGACGGCGTCGAAGCCCAAAGAGAGGGCCTCACGCTTGATCGCGCCAGCGAGGGACATGGTCAATGGGGATTACAGTCGAAGCGGACGATGAATTGCACCGAGCAATGACCTGTGCTGCAACGGCCGCATATGCCGGTAATTTTCGTTTTCCAATCGGTCTGCTTGTCGTCGAACCGGCACAAAGTCTTGCCGCCTTTCGAGATGGTGGCCCATGGTTTAGTAGTGCCCGGCGTGTTCGCGACCAGGCATCCGGCCGGAATGGGTACTTGGCAATGCTGCGACGGCTCTCCCTTGGACATGCCGAAGCTGCAGGTTTGCTCCGTTGTCGCCGGGAAATCGTACAGAGTTTGAGCACGGGCCTCTGTCGGCGCAAGGGAAATGCCCCACAAGGACGCGAGAAATACGGCGGATAGAATCGATAATAATCTATGCATGGCCGAATGGTAACACAGCCTATACGCTTGCGGCTATGATGAAGTCTGCGTAGAATCCCCGAACGGTTCGTCCTCGAGAGGAGGCTATTCATGCTGGCGACACGTATCCGTCAAAAGGAAGGCACGTTCTACTTCATCGCCTACAATGCGGCAGATCTTCTGGACAAGGTCCGGTTTACGAGTCGTTATTATTTCGAAGGCGAAGAGCTGCCCCAAGGCAGGATTTCGGAACACGATGAAGTCGCTCGGTTCATCGCCGGCATCGAGCGAAGCGAAAAAGGGTTCCAGCGCCTGCTCAACCGGCAGAAGATAAAGCAGATCGTGAACTTTTACGAAACCGTCGTTGCGCAACCGATGATTCCGGGGACCGTGCTGATTTTTACCGACGAAACACTGCGCTTCCAGCGCGCGGGGGAGTCCGAATCTGTCGGGCATCTGAGCGAACCGAGGGGCAAGTACTTGGTGATCGACGGGCAGCATCGGCTGGCCGGACTGCATTTCTTTCGACAAAAGCATCCGGATCAGATCGGCAACGTCGAAGTGCCTTGTGTGCTCTTCGATGGTCGGAGCGGAGATTTCGCCACGGAAATGTTCGTGATCATCAACAGCACGCACACCCGAATCAATCGTTCCCATTTGGTCGATCTTTACGAGAAAGTGTCGTGGGAAACGCCCGAGAAAAAATTCTCCGCAAAGGTCGTCAATCTCCTTTATGCCGA